>JAPOVT010000060.1 GCA_026708015.1 bacterium | reverse complement strand
CGAGACGGCATTCCGTCGTCGCGAGCGGCTCTGGAAGCCCGGAACGCTCTGCGTGAACCGCAGCTATCTGCGCAGGCAGCAGCTGCTGCATTTCGCCGGTCGTCCGATTGCCGACATCAACCGGCAGGAGGTGCGGCACTGGTTCGCCCGCCTGCGCGCGCCGCCCCTGCTGTCGCTGAAGTAACGACCCGACCACGTGAGGCCAAGTCCCGGCATCCGTACATGATTGTGGGTGCGTCCGGGACGTCTTCGCTTGTCGCCAGAAAGATGGCCCTGACCTGTCAGAATCCGGCTGGTTCGATATCCGGACGGGCCGGTCGCTATCGAGCAACCTGCTGAACCCTGTATTCGCAACCCTTGTTGGATCTGTTCCCAGGGAACCGCCATATCATCTGTCGCGGCCAGTCGCGGGAGATGAATTTCCCCCCGGCCTCGTCCATGCTGTCCGGCGCTTTGCGGCCAGGGCGAAAGGAACGGCGGACATGACCTCGAAGGACAACGGAGGCAACGACCCGTCCCCGCCGGACCGCGCCGGCGACGGCATGGACCTGCTGATCGGCTGGCGCGCGGGCGGGACAGAGGCGGCGGACGCACCTGCGGCTGAACGCAATGCCGGGGAAGACGCCGAACCCGGCGCCGAGGCCGCGTCTGTTCCAGCTTCCGATCCTGCTGCCATGACGACGGCGGATCTCGCTGCCAGCCAGCAGCGTATCCTTGCCCTGCTGGAAGACCTCGCGCCGAAACAGGCCGAAACGACGACCGGCGATGCCGGAACCGACCTGCAGGAGGCGGCGACAGCGATCCAGGCGGCGACGGAGTGGGTGAGCGACATCCGTGCGGCGATCGAGGCCGTTCTGGCCGCGACGGGCAAGTCGATCCAGAACCTGAATGCGGCCGAGAAGAGCCTCGACGAGAGCGTGAAGAAGCAGGGGACGGCCCTGTTGGCGATCCACGACAATGTGGAGCGGTTTACCGGGAGCGGCAACGCTTTCCTCGACAAGTTCGGCACGGCCTGGGAGGGAGCGCTGGAGGGGTTCCGGGCAGAGTGGCGGCGCACGCGGCGCTGGACCGTACCGGTCCTGGCGGCGGTGCTTGTGCTGATGCTGCCGACCCTGCCCGTTCTGGGAGCGACGGCCTCGGGGTTCGCGTCCCTCAGCAGACCGTCGGCCCCGACCAAGAGCATCGCGTCCGGCGATGCGCGGAAGACCGCCCGGAAGTCGCTTGGGCGGGCAAGCAGCTTGTGGATGAGAATCTCCTCGAAGTACAGGCCGGGGATCATGGCGCTGCCTCCCCGAGACCGCGCGGAGTGCCGGTGTTCGATCCGTTGATCATACCGTTCCCCGGCCCCTGCGACCACAGCGACGGCCGACGCGGCGCGTAGCAGGCGAGCTCGGGCGTGCGCCGCAGCCGCAGGCACGCACGCCTCAGCCGGTTCCGCACGGTGGAAGCGGGGAGGCTCTCGCGGCGCGCGATGTCGTTGGCGCTCAGACCGTGCCAGTAGCGCAGGAGAAGCAATCGCCGCTGGTCGTCCGGGAGACGGGCCAAGGCGTTTCCAATCCGAACCCGCAACTCGGCGGTCTCGGCGGCGGCCAGGGGATCCAGAGCCGTGTCCGCAGCGGCTGTGACCTCGCCGTCGGTCTCGACAAGGCGGTCCCGCTCGATCCGGTCCCGCCCGACCGCGTCGGCGCAGACGCGCTGGCAAAGCGTCTTCGCCCATCCGAGCAACGCTTCCGGGTCGCGGCACTGTCTCCGCTTCTCATGGATTCGGATGCGGCAGGCCTGCGCGAGTTCCTCCGCGGTCGTCCGGTCCCGCGCGAATCGCGTGGCGACCGACTGGACAAGCGGTTCGACCCGCAGCAGCAGGTCGTCGTCCCGGCACCGCCCGTCCCCCATGGTACTGCGACCGCCGTTGCGGTTCATCCGTCTGCTCCTCTCGGCACGAGTCCGCGCCTCGCTGGCCGAAGCGCACACTAAAGCTGCCGGTGGGACGAGCGCGCAGACAGGGTACTTTTTCCACGACTTTGGTGCCAAAAGGTTCCCGAGTCGTCCGGGAAGAAGTTCCCGGTGCTAGGGCAGAAACTTCCCGGCGGTGGGGAAGAAGTTCCCGAAATCCGCCGCGAAATATGCCAAGAACTTCCCGTCCGGCGCGATTTGCCGAAAACAAGCCGAACAAACCACCGAATCCGGGCTTCTGGGCCGGTGAGACGTTTTTCGGCCTCACACTGTCTATTAGGGCGAGGGCACGATCCCAAGGGGGGATCACCCGAACCACGGAGTTGACCGGGTCGCGACCGGCGCTCCAAGATCAAGGAGAGATCAAATGGACGCGATGAAGAAGATGCTCAGGCTGACGATGATGTTCTTCGCCAGCGCGCTCGTCGTCGGCACGGCGGTGAGCAGTACCGCCGTCCGGGCGAACGCCCTTCCGCATCCGTGCCAGTACGACACCTGCAAGAATTTCTTGTGGATCGACTGGTGCGATGGCGATGGCGGCGCCGCCACCTACTGCAACCTCGACGACCCGCATAGGGACTGCGTGACGACGCCGTGCGGACACGATGACGGTCCCGAAAAGAAATGATGGCGAAGCCGAACGCTCGTTTCGGGGCAGCCGCGCCTTCACCCGGCGCGGACGGTGCCAACATCGTAGGCCGGGAGGACGGGCAGTGGCCGTCCTCCCGGCCACGGGGCCTCCAGCGATTTGCCGCGTCTGTTCGCGGCCGCCTTGGGGCCGTTCTGGCGTACACTGCGGCCAGTCTCGGGACGGTTGGCTGCGAAGCGGATTCGATGGAGATCAGCCACCCGACGCCGGACAATATTCCCCTTGACGGCCCGGTGGTCGGTGCGTCGGAAGTCCCGGCAGGACTTGCGGGGAAGGAACTGGATGATTGGCTCGGGGCACGAGATGCGCTCCGCCGATCCGAAGTGGTGGTCACCATCGGGAGACTGGGTGAGGCTGGCGATAACGACGAAGAGGTCTTCGGATGGGTTGCGGACGCCAAGTTCGACGCCGGTGGGAATGTCGTCGTCCTGGATCGACTGGCGCGGCGAGTCACGGTGTTCGACCCGGTCGGACGTTTCCTGACCAAGTTCGGGCGGAGCGGCGAAGGACCCGGCGAATTCGGCGACGCCATCGCTCTCGCCATCTTGTCGGGCGACCGCATAGCGGTGGCCGACAGCCGCCGCCGTTTGGAGATCTTCGCGGAAAAGGACGGCGGGTACCTGTACGCCAGCCGACACCCTTTTCCCGCCGACCTCCACATGCGTGAGGGTCTGTGCCAGGCTGGCGACCGGCTTTTCCTGTCGGTCTGGCACGACGAGAGCAACGCGGTGGTCCACGAGGTGCCGCTGCAGCCGGCCCATGTGGGAAGGACCTTTGGACAAGGATACAAGGCTTCCTACGCGCTCGCGCGGCAACTCCTGTCCGACGGACCGATCGGATGCGCGGGCGATCCGCTGCGGATTGTCCACGCGCTCAACGCGCTGCCCGTGCTGCGGGCCTACGACGCGGACGACGGTTCGGAGGCGTGGACGGCACGAGTCGCGGACTACGTGCAGGGGCAGATTGTCGAGGAACGCGCCACGGGTTCCATCGCGTACGGATCGGGACTCAAGGACTTGGCCGTTTCGGTGACGGGGGTTGGCGATGGGTACATCCTGTACCAAACCGTCCGGGGAGAAAAGGCCGCACCGGAGGAGCTCGAAGTCCGCAGCTATCTGGTGGACGCAACCAGCGGCAACGGAGCGTTGATTTCCACCAGCCTGCCTATCGTGTCGGACGTCACCGACACCCACATCCTGGGGTATTGGGTTACGGGGATTCCAAGAGTGGAAGTCCGTAGGCTGGCACCCCGCAACAAGTGAAGGGGGAATAGAATCATGAAGCGCGTCGGAACGCGATGGACATGGCTGGCCGTAGCGGGCGGTGCGATGATTGGGCTGTTGGGGGTCTTTCCGAGGCCGGTGGAGGTTCGCTGGAGCGTCCCGCTACTCGCGGAGGATGCGTATGTGCCAATGGCGCGACAAGACTCCGGTGATGAACTGGTGTTCGTCTTCATCGGTTCGTCGCGCTGCCGTTGGTCGAATGACCCGCAGCTGCGGCCCCTGGCCAAG
>JAPOVT010000059.1 GCA_026708015.1 bacterium | reverse complement strand
CGGCTTCTCCCATCTACGGGTGCGCCGGGACGTCGAGGTCCTGACCTTCCCGGCTGACGACCCGTTCGCCGGCGGTCTGCTGCTGCCAGGCGGCCGCCTGCGCGAACCCCTGGGCATGGCGCGCCTCGCGGACGCCGCGGTGATCACCGGCCTCGAAGCGGGCGCCGAACCGCCGGCCGACTTCAGGTCGATCCTGCGCCGGCACGGTTTCGCCGGCCGCGTGTTCGCGTCGCTGCTTTGGGCCGAACTGGCGGGCGGCCCGCCACCGGACCGGCCACTGCTCGCCACGGGCGTCGCCCGCGCGGAGCGCGTCGCCCGCACTGCGGCCACGGCCGGCCTGGAGGTCGTGCGCCACCTCCGCTTCCGCGACCACCACGGCTATCCGCCGCGTTCCCTCCGCGCGATCGAAGCCGCATGCGTCCGCCACCGTTGCGACGCCGTCGTCACGACTTCCAAGGACGCCGTCAAGCTCCGCGGCCGGCTGCCGGTGGGCGTGCCGCAGCTTCTGGAACTCAGGATCGAGGCGCGGCTCGCCCCGGAGTTTCTGCCGTGGCTCTCGGATCGCCTGGAACGCTGAGCTTGGGTCGAGGAGTTCTCGTCATACGATAGGTCTGCCGTTGCGGCTTGAGATAGAGCCGCGGTCCGGTCGGAGATCAACGCCATGGCAGTGGAACGCGTAAGCCTGCGAATCGACGCGAGTCTCATGAAGAGCCTCGAAGTTGAGGCGAAGCGGCAGCAACGGTCGCCCTCGCGCCTCGCGGGCGAGGCGATCGAGGCGATGCTGCTCAACTGCGCCCAGAAGCGCGCCGCCATACGTACCGCGATCGAAGAGGCCGAAGCGGGATCCTTCGTGTCCGAGAAGGCGATGACCGAGTGGGTGTCGTCTTGGGGGACCGATTCGGAGACTCCGGTGCCGGAGCCTGATGTGCTGCCCCGATCTCGTGATCGGTGAAGCTGGTCTTCCTGCCCAGCCAACTGACGGTCGTGTGTTGGTCGGTTGTGCCTAAGGGTGGGGCTCGTGGCTTGGCCGCGCTGCGAAGCGACTGGAAGTAGTGATGGTCGACGGAGTACGCGCCGACCCTGACGCGGCCATTCGAGCGGCCGCGTTCGCTGAACTGGACCGGCTTCGCTTCGCGCATGGCCCCAAGCTGCCCTGGAGCGTGATCGACCGGGGCTTCCGCTTCCGTGGCGAGAAGATCCACTTCGCTGGCCGCGCCGTCGGCATATTCAAGCCGAGGCAGATGAGCGCGGCGCTCAGCATCAAGACGGTGGCTCCTCGGGCGGGTCGGCGGTTTTGGTATCGCGATCAGATGGGCGAGCCGGACTATCGAACAGGACTGCTTGCCTACGACCTCGCTCGCGGTGGCAGGGGGGATTCCACCAACCGGGCCCTCGAGGAGGCGTACAGTCGGAGCGCGGCCCTGATCTACTTCGTTGGCGTCTCGCCTGCCGTGTACGAGCCGCTCTCGCCTGTGTGGGTGGAAGAACTCGACTTCGACGCCGGACGCGTCCTTCTCGCCGCCGCGGACGCCTTCCATCCGACGATGAGCTCCATCCAGGCCGCGCAAGCCGCCGGCTCCTCTGCCGAACTGCGTGAGCGGTCCTACACGCTTGTCGCTACGAAGCGGAGGAATCACCAGGCATGGTTCAGCAGCCGGACCAAGTCCGCGTACGGCCATCGCTGCGCCTTCAGCGGTCTGACGTTGTCTCGACTGCTCGTGGGGGCGCACATCCTGCCGGATGCCGAAGACGGCCCGGCGACCGTGACCAACGGCATCTGCATGTCGACCCTTCACCACACCGCGTTCGATGCCGACTTGATCGGCGTGGACACAAACTGCCGCATCCACGTCGCCAGGTCGGTCAGGGATGGCCGAGACGGTCCCCTGCTCGAGAGCCTGAAGGGACTCGATGGCGCAGGGCTCCGTCTGCCCGCGCGTTCCGAGGACCACCCGGACCGGGAGTTTCTCGATTGGCGATTCCAGCGCTTTCTCGAAACCGCCGACTGATCGACGGCGCGCTCGACGCGCCGCCGCGTCTCTGGGATCGAGTTGGCCCGCCGTGCGTCAGGCGAACGACCGCCCTCCGATCACCGCCCAGATGATCCACAGGATCGCGACCGGGCAGACGAAGCGCAGCAGCACATCGCGCCAGATGAAGTACCAGCGACTCACGTCGCCATGGCCGTCGGCCAGTGCGTCGCGGGACTTGCTGCGGCTCAGGAACCAGCCGACGAAGATCGCCAGCGTCAGACCGCCGAGGGGCAGGATCCAGTTCGAGACGGTGTAGTCCATCGTGTCGAAGAAA
>JAPOVT010000058.1 GCA_026708015.1 bacterium | reverse complement strand
GTCGTGGTCCATTTGAGAAACTCCCAGGCCCCGTCGGGGTTCTTTACTCCAGTGGGCATGGCGTATCCCCACCCGCCTTCGACAACGTATTGGGTCTTGGCCGCCGGATTCCGGTCGTTGTAAGGAACGTGGGCGACTCCCCAATCGACGTCGGGAGCCTGAGCTCCCATGATCAGGAACATCCAGATACCGTCGAAAAGGCTCGACACCTTGCCTTCGAGGAAGGAGTTGCGGAATGCCGAGCCTCCGCCCACGATTGGCCGGACGTTCTCGAATCCGCCGTAGGTCGTGTCATAGAAATCGATGAGCCAGCGCAGCGCGCCCTTGCCCTCGTCCGAGTTGTAGAGCACCTGCTTACGGTCGGGGCTGCTGATGAGTCCGTTGTTCATAAAGGTCCACGCGCGGAACCAGTAGTTCGAGCGGACACCGCCGAGCAGCGGATCGACGCCGACTCGCTCGACCTTGTCGCCATCGAGCACCGTCAGCTTTTCCGCCGCTTCTTCCAACTCGCTCCACGTTTGCGGCTGCATGTCGGGATCGAGGCCCACTTCCTGTGCTTGGGCTTTATTCCAGAAGAACAGGTTCACATTGGTGCTCGTGGAAAACGGAGCGGCGAACATCTTGCCGTCCCACGTGTAGACGTCGACCTCGTAGTCGAACCAGGTGTCCTTGGAAATGTTGTCGATTCGCAGCAACTCGTCGAGCGGCGTCAGCACGCCGTTGTCGGAGAATGCTACAAGGTGACGCTGGCCGTGGAGCATGATCACGTCGGGCGGATCGCCGCCGGCGATCGCGGTGAGGTACTTCTCGTCCATACCTGTTTGCGAGATGAGCGTATGGCGGACTTTGATCTGGGGGTTAAGCTCCTCGAATCCCGCCACCTGATCCTCGATCAGGGGCAAGCGGGGACCGCCCCAGACGTGCCAGTAAGTCACCGCCTGAGCCTTCACCATGGGCGCGGCTTCCCTGACTACCTTCGTGACGACTTTCTCGACGACCCTCTCTTTCTCGACCTCGACGACCTTCTCGACCTCGACGACCTTCTCGACTTCCTTTTCAACCTCGACCGGGACTTCCTTGACGACCTCCCTGGTCACGACCCGTTCGACCGGCACCTCCTTGGTGACGACTTCGACGACCCGCTCGGTGACTGTCTGCACCTCGCCGCATCCGGCGATTGCAGCAGTGGCGAGTCCTAGACCGCCCGCCGATCCGATAAGAAACTTGCGCCGCAAGATCTGGTTTCGCGAGTTCATCAACCTACCTCCTCATCGCCGGGAACCCGGCAGCCTACCCCTTCAAGACCAGATAGATAATCACTTTAACCTCTGGATCGGAGCCGTCGAGCTTCGCGCGCAGGCGGAGCCACCCTCCGAATTCCCGGAGCTTTATCGAGTAAAGACCTTCTTCGCGCATGACGGGCAGCTCGGTCCCCTCATCGATCCAGAGCATGCCGTCCGGGGAAATCTGCGCTCTAGCCGTAAGCTCGGCGCCCTGACTCATGCTGAGTATTCGGACGAACCATCTGGCTTCCGACGCCCAAGCGCACTCGTGCGGCTCGGTGTCGAAACTGGAAGTGAACGTCGAGTTTCGTTCGACTACCGCGGTGTGGGACGTTCTCACGCTCGCTACCAGTCGGCCGAAATCAACAACGAATCGACGTACAGGAAATTGCGAATCGGCACCCGCGTACGCACGTTGATCTCAAGATTCAACAAACGGGCGAGCCCCCAATAGGGGGAATCGTGCACCGGAACCGGGATGTCGCGTAGGTCCATGACCTTGTCGTTGACCTGAAGCTCGACGTTGCGGCCCCTGCCGATGTCAAACACCCACCGCAGGTAGTGCCAGTTCACTTTGGACGGAATCTCGTTGTAGCAGAGCGGCTGATATCCATCGGGAACGTCCTCCCAGTCCGCCGGGTCCTGCACCTGGAAGTCCTCGAGCGGACGGTCGAGATAGTCGTCGGGGAACATGTCTCTGATCGTCCTGCGCGTTACCTGCAGCGACGTTTTGTATTTCCAACGCCGAATCAAGTTGCCCTGAGCATCGGCGTTGACGTAGCGAAGCGCGCAGTGAGTTCGCCGTCCCTCGTCGTCGATTTGAATGTCGTTACCGATCATGATGTCGCCGAACTGCGCTTCCGAGGGATGGTAGTTTCCATCCCATTCCCGTCCGCCTTCGGGCACCGGCTCGAAGTTCCATTCGGACTTGTAGCTGAAGTACATCTCCATTTGCACCGGCCCAAGGTCTTGCCACGTGAGTCGCTTGCACAGTACCGCCATATGGTCGGGAACGGGCCGGGTAGCAGCCTTGAGGGCGTATGTACCCGACATCGGCCCGTGCGTGCCCTGGTCGAAGTACGTGCACGTGCTCAACTGGGCGGGATGAAAGTCACGGACGTAGCGGGCCATGTTGTCGAGATTTCCGTCTGTGTTGCCGATCAGCTCGCACCAGCCGTTGACGCCGTTGTCGAAGTCGTCGAAGCACAGGATTCGCGGGAGGGGATTGAACTTGCTCAGCTTCGGATCGGCCCGAAGCAACGCCAGCCTGAGGGCGTCTGCATCGATCACTCGGCGCACCTCCCGCCTTCAAGTCGTTGGGGCTGCGAAGGTACCACACACTCCCCCAAGAATGTCAAGCGCTGAGCTCTACTCCCGCGACCTCCTCCCAAAGCCTTACCGCAGAGGTGAAGTTCTCCTCACCGAAACCCTTGGCGGTCGATGCCGTGAACATCTGTTGAGTCACGGCGGCGTAAGGGGTTATAGACCCAATCCGAGATGCAAGCTCAGTCCCCAGGCGGACGTCCTTCAAAGCGTGGCGAGTGAGAAATCCGGGCTTGAAGTCGCGCTCGAAGACCGAGCCTTCGAATACGGCTTCGAGCGACCTGTTCCAGACGACCGTCTTCCGGAACAGGTCGACCATGAAACCGATGTCCAGGCCAGCCTTGGCACCCAGCGTCAGAGCCTCGGCGTCGGCCAGGATGATCGTAAACGCGAGCATGTTGTGGATCAGCTTGAGTGTGGACGCCGTGCCGAGCGGGCCGCAATACACGATCTCCTCGCTTAGCCGGTCCATGACGTGACGCACTTCATCCAGGTCGGCAATCTCGCCGCCGGCCAGGAGCCGCATGGTGGCGTTTTCGGCGTCACGCGAAGAGCCGGTTATCTTGCACTCGAGCATTCGCACATCCTCCAGGCGGAGGCGCTCGGCAACGCGCAAGGTGGTGTCGGGGTCTACGGTGCTGAGGTCGATTAGCATCCGTGGCGGCTCTTGGGCACTCGCAATTCCGTCTTCACCGGTGACGGCGTCATCCAGATGCTTGGGTTCAGGCAGCGCGGTCATCACGTAGTCCGTCTTCTCCGCCGCAAGTCTGGGCGAGGCCGCCGCCCTGCCGCCGGCCGCGGCCAGCTCCCCGGAGCGCTCCGATACGAGATCGAACCCAACAACGTCATGGCCTGCCTTCAGAAGGTTCTTGGCCACGCCGGAGCCGATAGCTCCGAGGCCGACAAAGCCGATAGTGAGACTCTGTTCCATCACTGCAAGCTCCTGCAAGGGCAACTCTTAAGTTCGAGCCGAGATCCCGCCAGAGTGTACCCAAGACGGAGACCAGGACGAGGCGGCCTGGGATACTATTTCCCGGCTATGGCAGTGCTAAATCACGAGTACCGGGTGGTTTTGGCTGATTGCGGCGCGCCCGCCGAGTCGAGAGGCCGTCTTCCGTGACGAGTAGCGCCCGGCCTAACATCTTGTGGTACTGCACCGATCAGCAGCGCTTCGACACGGTCGGCGCGCTCGGCAATCGCCACGTGCATACACCCAATCTCGACCGCCTGGTGGAGGGGGCGTTGCCTTCACCCACGCGTATTGTCAGAGTCCTATCTGCACACCCAGCCGCGCCAGTTTCCTAACCGGTATGTACCCGAGCACGCTCCACGTCCACAGCAACGGGTCGCTGTACTTCCCCAGCGAACACACAATGGTGACCCGAATGCTTGCCGACTCGGGCTACGACTGCGGCCTGGTTGGAAAGCTTGGGCTGGCAAACGGCGAGGGAGCCGAAGAGCCGCGCAACCAAAGTGGCTATCGATACTACGAATACTCGAACGGTCCGAAGGTGGGGCTGTCCAATGGCAACGACTATCTGAGGTGGATTCGTGATAGAGGGCTGGACCCTGTCTCTATCCTCGGTCCGCCATCCGACATCGGGCGGTGCGACCGCGCCGCCTTCGCGGGCTTCACGTCGAGCTTGCACCGCGGCGGGCTGAAGTTACCGACGCCCGACAAAGACAACGCGCCCGTCGCCCTTCACCAGACGACCTGGTGCACGGAAAAGGCCGTCGAGTTCATCTCCGAATCGCGGCGCTCCGACCAACCATGGCTGCTGTCGGTAAACCCGTTCGATCCTCACCCTCCGTTCGATCCTCCGTGGGAGCACTTCCGCCGGTTCGACCCGGAGACGATGCCCGGACCGCATTTCAGGGAGAGCGACCTGGGCCAGCAAGAACGCTTGAAAAACATCGACTTTCAGACCAAAGCCCGCAACCCGGAGGAATTTGATGCTCGCTCGGTACAGGCCGCTTACTACGCGATGATCGAGCTAATCGACGATCGGCTTGGCGCCATTCTCGACGCCTTGGACGAGACCGGAGAGCGCGAACGCACCGTCGTGGTGTTCACAACCGATCACGGCGAAGCCCTGGGAGATCACGGACTGTTGCTGAAGGGTTGCCGATTCTACGAAGGGCTTGTGCGGGTGCCGCTGATCTGGTCGTGGCCGGGGCACTTCAGCACGGGATTGCGCAGCGATGCGCTGGTGGAACTGGTCGACATCGCTCCCACGCTGCTGGACCTGGCCGGACTTTCGATTCCGGAACGAATGCAGGGAAGGAGCCTTCTGCCGATTCTTGCCGGAAGGGCCGATCCCGATGAGCACCGGGATTTTGTCCGAAGCGAATACTACGACGCGCTGCCGCTTCCCGATGGAACCATGGCAACCATGTACCGCGACCGGCGTTGGAAGCTTGTCGTGTATCACAGCCACGGTTTTGGGGAGCTGTTCGATCTACAAGTCGATCCGCATGAGTTCGAGAATCTATGGGACGATCCGGCGTGCCAGGCGGTGCGGGAGGACCTCTTACTCAAGTCCTACGACGCCTCGGTGATGGCCATGGACTGGGGGCCGCCGCTGGTTCAGAAGTATGAGGACCGGCCAGCCTTTCGGCGGCCGCTGGGCAGGTCGGGCCGGAGATAGCGGTCGGCAAGGAGGCATTGGTGATGGGAGCACAGAGGCGACCGACGATCACGCGAATCGAGGCCGTTGAGTTCTTCGTGGAGTTGGAGAATCTGGGGATGACGCCGGACGGCTGCGAAATGCAATACCAACCAGGAGAAACACTCCGGCCCATGCGCTACGCGCTCACGATCGATACCGACGTGGGCGTGCGGGGAGAGTTCGTTGGTCGAAGACCGGAAAGCTACAACCAGCTGCAGCGAGTAGCCGGGCGGATGCTGGGACGGAGCGCTCTCGACCGCGAAGGGATTTCCGGCGACTTGAAGCCCCGGTTCCGGGCGCGGCCCATTTGGCCGCGGGTCCCCC
>JAPOVT010000057.1 GCA_026708015.1 bacterium | reverse complement strand
GCCCGGCGGCTGCGCCGACCAACCAGACCCCCAGCCAACCCGCCAACCCGCACACGCGTTCACCGCCATCACAGCCGGCAGCGGCCATACGTGCGGGATCAGAGCCGACAACACCGTCGAATGCTGGGGCGCCAACTGGGAAGGGCAGGCGGACGCCCCCGCGGGCGCCTTCACCGCCATCGCAGCCGGCACCGCCCATTCGTGTGGGATCAGGGCCGACAGCACCGCCGAATGCTGGGGCCGCAACGACGACGGGCAGGCGGACGCCCCCGAAGGCGCCTTCACCGCCATCACAGCCGGCTGGAATAATTCGTGCGGGATCAGAGCCGACAACACCGTCGAATGCTGGGGCCACGTCGCCTGGAACTGGCACCACTACGGGCAGGCGGACGCCCCCGCGGGCGCCTTCACCGCCATCGCAACCGGCGACTTCCATTCGTGTGGGATCAGGGCCGACAGCACCGTCGAATGCCGGGGCGACATCTCCATCGGTGTTACCGAAGAATCCATAAGCGCCGGGGAGGAGGGCAAACACGAAGGCGCCTTCGCGGGCGCCTTCACCGCCATCACAGCCAGCACCAACCATGTGTGTGGGATCAGGGCCGACAGCACCGTCGAATGCTGGGCCGCCAGCCCCACCAGGGCGCTGGATGCCCCCGCAGGCGCCTTCACCGCCATCGCAGCCGGCCGCTACCATACGTGCGGGATCAGAGCCGACAGCACCGTCGAATGCTGGGGCGGCAACGACGACGGGCAGGCGGACGCCCCCGCAGGCGCCTTCACCGCCATCGCAACCGGCGAGAGGCATTCGTGCGGGATCAGAGCCGACGGCACCGTCGAATGCTGGGGCGGCAACAACTCCGGGCGGCTGGACGCCCCCGCAGGCGCCTTCACCGCCATCGCGGCCGGCGGCGACCACTCCTGTGGGATCAGGGCCGACAGCACCGTCGAATGCTGGGGCGCCATCGGCGGTTTCTGGCCGGCGGACGCCTTCGCGGGCACCTTCACCGCCATTGCGGCGGCCGGCGGCGCCAGCTTGTGTGGGATCAGAGCCGACAGCACCGTCGAATGCCGGGGCCAAACGGGCGACGCCCCCGCAGGCGCGTTCACCGCCATCGCAGCCGGCCAGTCCCATATGTGTGGGATCAGGGCCGACAGCACCGTCGAATGCCGGGGCCAAAGGCGCGACGCCCCCGCAGGCGCCTTCACCGCCATCGCAGCCGGCAGCTACCACACGTGTGGGATCAGGGCCGACAGCACCGCCGAATGCTGGGGCTCCAACTGGGAAGGGCAGACGGACGCCCCCGCAGGCGCCTTCACCGCCATCGCAGCCGGCGGCCGGTATTCGTGTGGGATCAGGGCCGACAGCACCGTCGAATGCTGGGGCCGCAACGACTACGGGCAGGCGGACGCCCCCGCAGGCGCCTTCACCGCCATCGCAGCCGGCGGCGGCCATACGTGCGGGATCAGAGCCGACGGCACCGTCGAATGCTGGGGCGCCATCGACAGCGTCGCCCCCGCGGGCGCGTTCACCGCCATCGCAGCCGGCGGCGGCCATACGTGCGGGATCAGAGCCGACAGCACCGCCGAATGCTGGGACTGGACGACGAGCCTTCCCGCCGGCGTCTCCTGGGCGTCCTGGAGCTGATCCCGGTGGCCAAGCCCGATCCCGGTGGCGTGGAACGCATCCAGGGCCGATCAGCCCAGCGTGTAGGCCCTGGAGCTGATTCCGTCGGCCAAGGCCGATCCAAGTGGCCGTGGAGCTGATGCCGGCCGGTCCACGTCGGCCACCTGGCGAATTGAGCCCAAGGGCATCGGCGCCCGCAAGATTCACATAACCGGATCGGCAAGCAGTCCACCCGAAAGCCCGGTACAGCTAGCCGCAGAGAGCGGGGCGCCGGTACCGTCGGCGCGAGCGCGAGAGCTTCTAGGCCGGAGGAGGTCCGGAGCGGAGGCAGAAGATGGCCCAAGCCATAACCAGAGTGAGCACGCCGCCTCCGGTGCGGTCGGAGCCCAAGGTGAGGCTCCCGTGGCCGCTCAACATCTACCAGACCGCGGTGGGCAAGAAATGGGTGATGGGCCTCACCGGGATTGCCCTCTTGGGCTTCATCGTGGTCCATATGATCGGCAACCTTCACCTGTACGAAGGGCCGCTGGAGATCCACGAGTACGCCGAGACGCTGCGGGATCTGGGCACCAAACTCCTGCCCCGCACCTGGCTGCTGTGGATCATGCGCATCGGGTTGATCATCGCCTTCGCCCTGCACATCCACTCGGCCTACTCGTTGAGCCGAATGAGCATTGCCGCTGATCAGCGCTATCCCGGCGGGCGGAACTACATCGCGGCCAACTTCGCCTCCCGCACCATGCGCTGGACCGGACCCATCATCGGGCTGTACCTCTTCTACCACCTGGCCGATCTCACCTGGGGCTGGTTCAACCCCGACTTCGTGCGGGGCGACCCCTACCACAACGTGTCGGAGAGCCTGAGCAGCATCCCGGTGGCGATCCTGTACATCGTGGCCAACACCGCGCTGGCCGTTCACATCTTCCACGGCACCTGGAGCATGTTCCAGAGCCTGGGGGTGAACAGCCCCCGCTACAACCACCTGCGCCGCTATCTGGCCGCCGGGTTGGCCGGGATCATCCTGGTGGGCAACCTGAGCTTCCCCATCTTCGTGCAGGCCGGGGTGATCGACGACAACGGCCGCTCGATCGTGGAAGAGCTCCAACACGGCACCGCCGAGGGGGAGGAGCACTGATGCTCGGCTCGCTCGACGCCCGCATTCCGGCCGGATCGCTGGACAGCAAGTGGACCGACCACAAGTTCTCCATGCGGCTGGTGAACCCCAACAACAAGCGCCGCTTCGACATCATCGTGGTGGGCTCGGGCCTGGCCGGGGCATCGGCCGCCGCCTCACTGGGCGAGCTGGGCTACCGGGTCAAGGTGCTCACCTACCACGACTCCCCTCGCCGGGCCCACAGCATTGCCGCCCAAGGGGGCATCAACGCGGCCAAGAACTACCAGAACGACGGCGACAGCGTTTACCGGCTGTTCTACGACACCATCAAGGGGGGCGACTACCGGGCCCGCGAGGCCAACGTGTACCGCCTGGCCGAGGTGTCGGTGGACATCATCGACCAGGCCACCGCCCAGGGCGTGCCCTTTGCCCGCGAGTACGGCGGGCTGCTCGACAACCGCTCCTTCGGCGGGGCCCAGGTGTCGCGCACGTTCTACGCCCGGGGCCAAACCGGCCAACAGCTCCTCCTGGGGGCGTATTCAGCGCTGATGCGCCAGGTGGCGGCTGGCACGGTGGAGCTGCACACTCGCTCGGAGATGCTGGAGCTGGTGATGCACGACGGCCGGGCGGTGGGTGTGGTGACCCGCGACCTCATCACCGGCGAGATCGTCTCGCACTCGGCTCATGCCGTGGTGCTGGCCACCGGCGGCTACGGAAACGTGTACTTCCTGTCGACCAACGCCAAGATGTGCAACGTGACCGCGGCGTGGCGGGCCCACCGCCAGGGGGCGCTGTTCGCCAACCCGTGCTACACCCAAATCCACCCCACCTGCATCCCGGCCAGCGACGACTTCCAGTCGAAGCTGACCCTGATGTCGGAATCGCTGCGAAACGACGGGCGCATCTGGGTGCCCCTGGCCCACGACGACGGTCGGGCGCCCGACCAGATCCCCGATGCCGACCGGGACTACTTCTTGGAGCGCAAGTACCCGGCCTTCGGCAACCTCGTGCCCCGCGATGTGGCCTCCCGCAACGCCAAGGGTGTGGTGGACGAGGGCCGGGGCGTGGGACCGCTGCGCAATGGCGTCTACCTGGACTTCTCCGGTGCCATGGCCCGCGACGGCGAGGAGGTGATCCGGGCCAAGTACGGGAACCTGTTCGACATGTACGAGCGCATCACCGGCGAGGATCCCTACCGGGTGCCCATGCGCATCTACCCGGCCACCCACTACACCATGGGCGGGCTGTGGGTGGACTACGAGCTGATGAGCAACGTGCCCGGCCTGTTCGTGATGGGCGAGGCCAACTTCAGCGACCACGGGGCCAACCGGCTGGGCGCCTCGGCGCTCATGCAGGGTTTGGCCGACGGCTACTTCATCCTGCCCTACACCATCGGCAACTACCTGTCGGACTTCTTGGGCGACCCGGCGCTGGGCACCTCTGAGCCAGCGTTCGCCGCCGCCGAGCAGGCGGTGGCCGACGAGATGAACCGCTGGCTGTCGACCGGCGGCACCCGCTCGGTGGACCACTACCACCGGGAGCTGGGCAAACTGGTGTGGGACTACATCGGCATGGCCCGCAACAAGACCGGCTTGGAGAAGGCCCTGTCGGAGATCCCCGCCCTGCGCGAGGAGTACCACCGCAACGTGCGGGTGCTGGGCTCGGCCGACACCCTCAACCAGTCGCTGGAGAAGGCCGGCCGGGTGGCCGACCTGTTCGAGCTGGCCGAGCTCATGGCCCGAGACGCCCTGACTCGAGAAGAGTCCTGCGGAGGCCACTTCCGGGAGGAGCACCAGACCGAAGAGGGCGAGGCCATGCGGGACGATGAGAATTTCACCCACGTGGCCGCCTGGGAGTGGAACGGCGAGGGAACCCCCCAAACCCGCCACCGGGAGGAGTTGGAGTTTGAGAACGTGGAGCTGACCCAGAGGAGCTACAAATGAGCACCGAGATCAACCTCACGCTCAAGGTGTGGCGCCAGCCCGGACCGCTGACCGAGGGCCGCTTCGTGACCTATGAGGCCAGCGGCATCAGCACCGACGCCTCGTTCCTGGAGATGCTCGACATCGTCAACGAGCGGCTCATCGAAATGGGCGACGAGCCCATCGTGTTCGAGTCCGACTGCCGAGAGGGCATCTGCGGCACCTGCGGGCTGATGATCAACGGCCAGGCCCACGGCCCCCAGAAGGGCACAGCCACCTGCCAGCTCCACATGCGCAGCTTCAGCGACGGCGACCACATCGTGATCGAGCCGTGGCGGGCCACTTCGTTCCCCGTACTGCGGGACTTGGCGGTGGACCGCCGGGCCATGGACGCCATCATCGGCGCTGGCGGCTACATCTCGGTGAACACCGGCGCCGCCCCCGACGCCAACCTCACCCCCGTGCCCAAGGAGACGGCCGACACCGCCTTCGACGCCGCGGCTTGCATCGGCTGCGGGGCCTGCGTGGCCGCCTGTCCCAACAGCGCGGCCCAACTGTTCACCGCGGCCAAGGTGCAGCATCTGAACCTGCTCCCCCAGGGCCAGGCCCAGCGGTGGGCCCGCACCGAGGCCATGGTGGAGACCATGGAGGAGTTCTTCGGCTCCTGTACCAACCACGGCGAGTGCGAAGAGGCCTGCCCCAAGGAGATCCCCATCGACTTCATCGCCTGGACCAACCGCGACTACATCAAGGCCAAGGTCAAGAATCGCAAACTGGCCGGCTAGGGGTCCGTCTGCAAAGCGGTAGCCTCGCGGCTTGATGTGGGGTCGCGCCAACGAAACTGTCCGCCATGCGGTGCGGGGGGTGCTGATGGGAGCGGCCGACGTGGTGCCCGGGGTGTCGGGGGGCACAGTTGCCCTGCTGCTGGGGATCTATGAACGGCTGATCGACACCGTGCGGGCCGGAGCCGGTGTGGTGGGCGCCTTGCTGCGGGGGAACTGGCGAGGCGCGTGGGAACGTCTGCGGAGATTTGACTGGTGGTTCGCCGTGCCGCTGGTGGCGGGAATCGTGGTCGCCGTCGCGGCCCTGGCATCGGTGATCGACGAGCTTTTGGTCGACGAGCCCGAAGCGATGGCCGGGCTGTTCTTCGGCCTAGTGGCGGCGTCGGTGGTGGTGGCCTGGAACATGGTGGACAAGCCCGGTGCGGGATTGGCGGTGACGGCACTGGCCGTGGGTGGGCTGTTCTTCTGGTTGCTGGGACTCCAGTCGGGGCCGGTGGCCGACCAGACGGAGATCGCCCTATTCGGCTCAGGAATCGTGGCGGTGTGCGCGATGTTGCTGCCCGGCATCTCCGGGTCGTTCATCCTGTTGATGCTGGGGGTGTACCCGGCGGCGATCGCCGCGGTGGACGATTGGGTTTGGGCTGACCTGGCCGCGTTGGCCGCAGGAGCAGTACTGGGATTGGCCCTGTTCTCACACCTGATCGACCGGTTGCTCCACCGCTGGCACGACCCCACCCTGGCGGTGATGGTGGGGCTGCTGCTGGGCTCGCTACGGGTGCTGTGGCCGTGGCCCGCCGGAGTGGGCGTGATCAGCCGCCATGCCGATGAGACCATCGACGGCACCGGCCTAGGCTGGGCCCCTGCTACCGACCTGTGGCTCCCCGTCATCCTGGCCTTAGCCGCCGCCTCCCTGGTCCTCGTTCTATCCCGCCTAACCCGCGCCAACGCCTAATCACCGCAGAATGCAGCGCTTCTGTCGTTTTGAGCGATCCGGCAGCCGTTGGCTAATCGCTGGTGTGGGGTTGGTCGGGCTCATTGCCGTCTTGAAGGCTGGATGACGTTGAATTCGCAGTTGGGTCCCGGAGCATTCGCCATTCTGGCGTCGGCGGTCAGAAGGGGGCAGTCGAGCATCTCGGCGAGTGCCGCATAGGCGGCGTCGTAGGGCGTGAGATTGGCGCGAAGTTCGTAGGCGCGAGACATGAGCGGCAGAGTGGGATAGCGGACAACATCCAGTGCGGTCAGGTTCGCGATGGCTTCTCGCATGTTCTCATCGCTCAAGTGTCCCTTTTGCCACCACTTGCGGAGCACAGACACGACTTCCACGTTTATGAGATCAGGGGCGGCAAGGTCGGGATCTGCCAGCAGAGCGGCCCGCGCCTGGTCGCCATCGGACGTGTTGTCGGCTAGGGCGTTCACCGCCACCGACGCGTCCACCACCATCATCGCTTTTGGCGCTCCTCGGCCAGATATTCGGCAGCTTCGGCGAGGCCGATCCGCCCACCACTCTGCTGGTTGGCCCGTTCCAGCACCTCTTGAACTGATGGCCGTTCGGCGAGCCGTTGCAACTCAGCCGCCAAGAACTGTTGGAGCGATTTCCCCTCGCGGGCGGCGCGCTGCTGGAGCAGCACATGCACCTCATCGGGCAGGTTGCGAACCAGCACATTCACCATGCTTGCATTATGCTATCGCCAGGAAGCCGCATGCAACAGGGCAGGCTGAGATTCGAGGTCGTTGCCTCAACTTGGTCTTAGCAGGGAATTCTGTTCAGACCAGGCGGAATCCGTGTGAGTAGCGACCAAGGTGCGCTCGAGGCGGGTGCGCTGGGCGGTGTCGGGATGGTCGACGGGGAGGGGGGCGGAGGCAATCTCGGTGCCGTCGGTCGGGCCGTTGGTCCATTCCCGGTCCCACCAGGCGGGCAGGCCTTCCCAGTGGAAGCGACGACCTCGGCCGTCCAGCTCGATTACCTCGTCGCCCACCAGCACTTGGCCGTGGACCACGTCCATCGACCCGGCCTCAGCCTCCCACTCCAGTTCCAGGCCGTAGGGAACCCGGTCGCCCCAGCCCAGCCCGAACACCTCTTCGGGATCGTCGAGGGCCACCGCGAACGCCTCCAAGTCCACGGTGAAGTGCTCGTCGGGGATCTGCTCGATGAACTCGGTCCACAGTCCGGGGGCTCGCAGTTCCAAGGTGGACGGCCGGGGCAGCGGGGCGTCGGTCTCCACCAGATACACCGGCAGTCGGTCGGGACCGACCAGCGCCGACCAGAACCAACTCCTCCCCAGATTGGGCCACAGCGTGAGCTGCGCGTAGCCCCCTAGCGAGCCGTCGGGCGCGGCAAAATCGCCGTACCACGATTCGGCCCACAGTCGGTGTGTCGGTGCTGCTGCCATGAGGGACACTCAGTACCGTAGAGGTTTGGTGCTGGAGTACTTGAGCGACGAGTGGATCCAAGAGGCTGACGCTGCGCTGGCGGCATCGGGGCTGCGCGCTCCGGATGGCGAGCGATTCGCAGTGGAACAGCGGGTAGGCGAAGTGGTGTTCCACATGGTGTTCGACAGCAACGGCGCCCGTGTCCGCACCGGAGCGGCCACCGATCCGGCGGTGGTTTTCTGCCAGAGCCGGAACACTGCGGTGGCCATTGCCCAAGGGGATCTGTCGGCTGAGGAGGCTGTTTTGAACGGCGAAGTCTCCTTTGAGGGCAACCCCATGGCCCTGTTATCCCACCGTCGACTGCTGACCAGGGCCGAAGACGTGTTCGCCGACGTGCGGGTCCGCACCGTGTGGGACTCATGACCGGCGCAGAGCCACTATCACATCTATCTCAACCAACATGTCGGGCTTTGGAAGCCCGGTTTGCACCGTCGTTCGAGCCGGGTACGGCTGCTCGAAGAACTCGGCAAAGACTGTGTTCATCTCGGTGAAGTTCGCCATGTCGGTCAGGTAGACACCAACCCGCACGGCATCTCGCAGTGTCGCGCCGCTCGCCTGCGCGACAGCTTCCAGATTTCGCAGTGTTTGCCTTGTCTGGCTGGCAATGTCCTCACCCGCAAGCGTGCCCGTTGCGTCGTATGGCCCCTGCCCGGACAAGAACGCGAACCCCTGCGAGATCATCCCGGCCGAGTAGGGGCCCGCAGCTTCTGGCACCTCAGTGCTTGCCACAGCTTGTCGCCTAGTCATCATCAATCCTTTCGTGCCGGCCCTCGATTCGGCCGACCTATGGGGTTCCTCCTCAAGCGAAGCGTGAACTCATCATGAGTCGCGTCTCAGTATCTGGCCTGCCCGCACGCCGGTGAGCTCGCCATCCAACAGCGCCTGCTGCCCATTGACGAGAACATGGCGAATCCCGTTTGGATCGGAACGCGAGGTATATGTTCCGCAGTCGGCGATCGTGGTCGGGTCGAACACCACAACATCTGCTGCGAAGCCGGGGCGCAAGAGGCCTCGATCTCGGAGGCCGTATCGAGTGGCGGGCACAGAGGTCATCTTCTTGATCGCAGCACTTTGCGACAGCACCGCCCTGTCTCTGGTGTAGTAGCCGAGAACTCGAGGAAATGTGCCCTGAAGCCGGGGATGGGGCACTCCCTCCTGCTGGGGAATACCGTCGCTGCCGACCATCGCCACTGGATGGGAAAGCGCCTCCAGCATGTCGTCTTCGTGGATCTCGAAAATATTGCAGAGCGTTTCGCCTGCGTTCGGTGCCGTGACGAGCCGCCGGGTGAGATCGCGCAGCGAAATGCCCTCTTCGCGCGCGATGTCTGGGAGTCGCCGCCCCTCGAAGTGAGGGTAGTCATCACACCGGATGATCTGGACCAATCGAGCCCTGGCCACGTCTATGTCATCGGGGGGGAAGTAGGTCGCCAATGGCCCCGAACCGGCGATATAGGGGTATACGTCAAATCCGATGTCGATACCTTCGGCTCGGAACCTGTCGATCTCGTCCAGTGCGGCGCCCAAGCTGCCCCAATTGCGCTCACCGATGACTTTGAGATGAGAGATCTGGAGTGCCGCGCCGGTTTCTCGAGACACGGAGGCGACTTCGGCGATGGCATCGAGAAGGCCGTCAGATTCGTCGCGCACATGGGTGCTGTGCATGCCGCCATAGTCGGCCACGGTCGCAACGATCCGTGAGAGTGCCGCGGTCGATGTGTTGCGCCCTGGGCGGTAGATGAGGCCGGTGGATACACCGAGGGCGCCATCGTCCATCGCACGGCGGATGTTGTCACACACGCGCGAAAGCGCCTGGGCGCTCGGTTCGGTGCTGTCAATCCCCAGAAGCAGGCGTTGAACGGTGTTGTGGCCGACGAAGGCCGCGGCATTTGTGCCGATGCCGTGACCGGTCACCACCTCTTGGTACTCCCGGTAAGTCCGCCAACGGCCGTCGACCGACAAGAAGTCTGGCGAACGTTGCCCCGGCATATGAGGGAACGCGCTGAATCCGCAACTTCCGCAGATAACCGTCGTCACGCCTTGCCGGAGTTTCGACGGATTGTCAGGGTGGGAGTGGAGTTCCATGTCGTCGTGAGTGTGGGCGTCAACAAACCCGGGGGCTGCGACCATCCCCTCGGCATCGATCTCTGCTCGGGCCGCGCCCACCGTTCCCGTGGCCGCGATGTGACCGCCGTCGACTGCGATGTCTGCCACGACCGACTGCCGACCTGAGCCGTCCTCGATCAATGCGCCGCGAATGGCGAGGTCGTACACGCCACCTTTCCTTCAATGTGCAATAAGCGCACTCTTGATGTGGATATTGCACTCTGGTCTACCATTTGATCTTATGAGAGTCCAGAAAGACTTCGCTGACCCGAGGAGCACGATATGAACCACTCGACCAGCGAGGCGAACCACCCCAGGCCACCCCCAGACGTGGTTGCTCTGGGCGAGTCAATGCTGACTTTGCGGACCCACCCCAACCAGGCAGCCTTCGAATGGGAGGTAAGCGGCGCGGAGTCCAACGTGGCGCGCTATTGCGCGGCACTCGGCATCCAGACCTCGTGGGTCAGCCAGGTAGGCACTGACCTTGCCGGAGACTTGGTGCTCTCGGTGATCGAGGGCGCAGGCGTCGACGTGAGCAGGGTAGGTCGGCTTTCCGATCACCAGACCGGGCTCATGCTCAAAGAGGCCGCCGCCGACGCCCTGCGGGTCCGGTATTACCGGGCGAGTTCCGCAGCAGCCGCAATGGCCCCGCCGATCGGCGCCGAGGTGGGCCGTGGACCGAAAATCCTCCACCTGACCGGGATCACTTTGGGTCTGTCGTGTACCTGCAACGAACTCGTCCGATCTCTGATCGAGGACCGATCCCGATCGGCCCTCATTTCGTTTGACATCAACTGGCGCCCCTCGGTTTGGGCGCAAGGAGATCCTTCAAATGAACTGCGAGAAATCGCAGACCAATGCGACATTGTCTTTGTCGGGCTTGACGAAGCCAACGACCTCTGGGGGGCCAACACGGCCGACGATGTCCGCGCCCTGCTTCCCCACCCCGAAACCGTCGTCACCAAAGACGCCGACAACGGGGCCCATGCCGATCTCAGCGGCAGAACCTACTTCGTTCCCGCGCTCAACGGCCCCGTGGTCGAGCCGATCGGTGCAGGAGATGCATTCGCGGCGGGATTCCTCGTCGGAGTGCTCCGATACGACAACGTGGAAATCGCTCTGCGGCTTGGCCACATCACGGCCATGAGCGCGCTCTCCCAGCAGAACGATGTGGGCCCCATTGCTGATGACGCCACGATTCAACGCCTGCTCGACTTGTCATCCGAAGAATGGCTCTCTGCGAGCCTGGACCTGACGGCAACCCGCGATGTCGTACTTTGAGACCTATCTTCGCCGATGCCCGGTGGTAGCAATCCTTCGGGGACTCTCCCCCGGGGCCGCGGCGACCGCGGCCAGGACGCTGTGGGACATCGGGGTCGAACTCATCGAGGTGACCGTGCAAGACGACGATGGTTTCCGGACGCTCGAACTCGTCGCCGAGATTGCCGCTGAGAGCGACCGACCCTTGGGTGCGGGCAGCGTCACCTCTGTCGCAGACCTCCAGCAGGCCATGGATCTTGGCGCCACGTTCGCCATCTCCCCTGGCCTTGACCCTGAGATCGTGCATCAAGCGAATGAGCAGGGAATCCCCTATTTGCCCGGAGTGGCGACGCCCACCGAGATTCAGTTGGCGCAGGTCCATGGCATCTCGGAGCTGAAGCTCTTCCCTGCCCGGGAAGTCGGAGGAACATGCTTTCTCGCGGCCCTGTCGGGTCCATTCCCCGGTGTGTCCTTCGTCCCGACGGGCGGCGTTGCGGTCTCAGACATCGATGACTACCTTGACGCTGGCGCCCTCGGGGTTGGGATCGGCGCCGAGCTTGTCCGTTCCAACGGTGTCGATTCGCTGAGAGACTGGCTCACGGACAGACGGAAACTCCCACGATGACAGACCAGCTTCGATTCAGTTCCAAGGCAATCCCCACCGACCTGGTGGGGTCGACGACAGACGAGTTGATCGGTCGCAACATTTTCGATGGAACGTTTCTGTCTCCCCTCGTCATTCTGCGTGCCGCTGCGATTGAGCACAATCTCGCAACGATGCGTGACTTCTGCCTCGCCAACCGCGTCGAGCTGGCACCGCATGCCAAGACCACCATGGCGCCGAGCCTGATATCGCGTCAGATCGCGCACGGTGCATGGGCAATCACCGTCGCCAACGCCGTGCAGGCGCGAATCCTCTTCGACAATGGCCTGCGACGCTTGCTGATCGCCAACCAGCTCGTCAACGAGGCGGCCATCGAATGGGCCTTTGAAGCCGCCGCACAGGGCCTGGAACTCTATTGCTTCGTAGACTCCCACGACGGCCTCGCTCGACTTGATCGTGACCATGCTGGGCAAGTGTCCGTGCTGGTAGAAATCGGCGGCAGCGGTGGCCGAAGCGGTGTGCGCGACATCGAACTGGCGCTCTCCCTGGCGGAAGCAGCAGCGGCCATGGAGACAGTGCGGTTTGCCGGTGTCGCCGGCTATGAAGGCGTGTTCCTCTCCGCCCGCAACCACGCCGAACGGCGGGGAGTGCGAGAGTACCTGCGGTTTCTCGGCGATGCGTTCGAGCGGATCGCAAGTTGCGGCCTCTGCGAACCGGCTGCCGGCCCAATCCTCACTGCGGGCGGCAGCGCCTGCTTCGACGATGTTGCCGACATCCTTGGCCCGGTGGCGGATGCCCACAATGCCAAACTGGTGCTGCGCAGCGGTTGCTACATCACCCACGACAGCGGGTTCTACCAGGAGGTCTCCCCGCTCCGAGACCACGCAGACCTCGCGGCGTTCCGACCCGCGCTCGAGGCGATTGCGCAGGTCATCTCCCGCCCTGAGCCGACCCTTGCGTTGCTCGACCTCGGAAAGCGGGACGTGTCTTTTGACGAAGGGCCACCGGTGCCGCTGTGGCGCTATGAGCAGAGCCGCCGACACCCCGCGCCTGATGTCTGGCAGGTTTCCCGACTCATGGATCAGCACACATTCCTTACCGTCGACGCGGCCGATGGGATAGCGGTGGGCGATTTCGTGTCCTTTGGGATAAGCCATCCCTGCACGACGTTCGACAAGTGGAAGCACATCCCCGAAGTAGACAACGATGGGACCGTCGTCGCCGTGGTCTCGACCGAGTTCTGACCGGGAGCCTTGCGGGTAGGCCCCGAGTCCCTAAGATCGACCAGAGGAACGATGAGCCAGACCGTGCAACGAGCCATCCAAGTGCTGGGACTGATCGGCGAAAAGCCATCGTCGATCGAACAGGTCGCGTCGTTCATGGGGACCCACCGCAGCACAGCCTTGCGAACCCTTCAGGTACTCGAGGCTGAACAGATGGTGGTCAGAGACAGCCACAATGTGTTCCGCCTCGGTCGTCGCATCATCAGCCTCGCCAACGCCGCACTGGAGAACATCGACCTCCGCTCGGTGGCGGCGCCGTTCCTCACCCAACTCAGCCATGAGGTAGAGCACACGATCCACCTCGCCATGCTCGAAGGCGACACCGTCGTATACATCGACAAGCGGGAGGCGAAGCAGGCCGTTCGCATGTACTCCCGGATCGGCAATACGGCGCCACTGCACTGCACCGGCGTCGCCAAGGCCATCATCGCGTTCCTTCCGCTCGGAGACCAACAGCGCATCGTGTCGGGCATCGACTTCGTGGCCCACACCGACAACACGCTGGCCAATGCCGACGCCTATCTCACGGAACTTCGAGCCACCGTCGAGCGCGGCTACGCGGTTGACCACCTCGAACATGAGCCTTGGGTCAACTGCATCGCCGCGCCGATCTTCGAGGCGTCAGGGCAAGTTGCCGGGTCGGTTTCAATCACCGCCACAACCCTGTCCTGTGACTACGAGACCCTGCTCACCATGGTGCCACAGCTTTTTGAAGCGAGTTTCGGCATATCCCGGGAGTTCGGGTGGACCGGCAACGGCCCCGGCAGCGGCCAGGAATGAGGCGAGTCCAGCCCCGCCCGCTGCCCCGCCCTTGATCACACCGCGGGGCTCTTCTCGATCAAGTCCACCCAGCTCTCATGCGCCCGGGTTTCGCCGACCGATGGGCAGAATTGGATCGCGCTTCCCTGATGCGGCGACTGAAGGGCAATGAGCTGATCGGTGTCGTCGAGCGTCACAAACAACGTACGCAGATCAGGCCCTCCGAAACACAGGTTGGTCGGGTCGCGCCCCGGAACGGCAATCGGATCGAGTTGCGTGCCGTCGGGCGCGAGAACACGGATGCACGCCGCGCCGAAATGGGCCACGTACAGATTGCCGTGGATGTCCCGCGCCATGCCGTCGGGGCCCTGCGTCTTGACCCCAGCCTGATGCGGCAGCTCAGCGAAGACCTCCGCTTCTCCTAGCTGCCCTCCGGCGAGGCGCCGATGCCGCCACAGCCGGCCCGTGCGCGTCTCCGCATACACCACCTCCTCTGGCGTGGCCACGATCCCGTTCGGAAACGCGAGACCGGATGCGACCTCTTCGAGAACCGCCGTTCCGGCGCGAAGCACATAAACCCCGCCAATCGCGTTGTGGATGCTGGAACCCCACGGATCGGTGAACCAGAGGTTCCCCTCCCGGTCGAAGCTGAGATCATTGGGCCCGTTCGGCGTCGGCGCGTACACCGACAGCACCCCCTGATCCGTGGCCCGCAGAATCGCCCGGTGGCCTTCGTCGGTGATGTAGAGGGCGCCGTCGGGCCCGAAGGCAAGCGCAGCAGGGATGCCCTCCACCCCGTTAGCGGACGTGTTGAACAGGCGCCGCGTGTCGCCCGGTCGATCGGGGTGCGTGGCCACAATGTCGCCACCAACGACGGCCGGGTTGCTGTCGCGGGTGAAGCTGCACACATTGAGAATCCACCTTCCCGGCCCAAGAGTCGGCCCTTCTGGAGCGGACACGCCGTTGGCGATCAGCTCCCAGCCCGCGGTCATCGCTCTCGTCGGCACACCGAAGCGCCGCAGATCCGCGCCCCCGCCTCGTCAAAGACATGGATGGCTCCCGGGTCGGCGTCCACGCGCACGGTGTCGCCGGGCCGCACCTCCGCATCAGCCTCCGCCCGCACCATGACCGATAGACCTTCTCCGAGGTCGACCTCGAGGTAGCTGTCGCTGCCGAGGTAGTCGCGTCGCTTCGCCTCGCCGACGAAGCAGGCGGATGCTGAGCTGGTTGTTCGCAGCGCGCTCGGCCGGAGGCCGACCGTGACCGATGCTCCCGGCGCCAGAGGGACATCGGCATCGCCGGTGAGGGTCACATCGGCAAACTGAAGGGTGCCGTCGTCGCGTACCTCCAAATCGTGGAGTGGCATGCGCGGGCTCCCGATGAACTGAGCCACGAATGTGTTCGCCGGGGCCGCGTACAGATCGCGAGGTCGTCCGATCTGCTGGATCCGGCCGGCATTGAGAACCACGACCCGGTCGGCCATCGTCATGGCCTCAATCTGGTCGTGAGTCACGTACAAGGTGGCCTTCTTGATGCGGGCGTGGACCTCCAAGAGGCTTGCCCGCATGTCCGCACGCAGCAGCGCGTCGAGATTGGACAGCGGCTCGTCCATGAGGAACACCGCTGGCTGGCGGATTATTGCTCGGGCCAAGGCGACTCGCTGCCGCTGCCCGCCGCTCAACTGCGCCGGCTTGCGGTCGAGGTAGGGCGTCAGGTCGACGATGTCGGCTGCCTCGACGGTGCGCGCCTCGATCACATCTCGCTTGAGTCGGGGCCGCCTGCTCATGGTGAGCGGAAACGCGATGTTGTCCCGCACCGTCATGTGCGGATACAGCGCGTAGTTCTGGAAGACCATTGCCACATCGCGGTCTCGAGGCCTGATGTAGTTGACGAGTTCACCTGCGACGTGAATCTCGCCGTGGCTGACCTCTTCGAGTCCTGCGATCATTTTCAGGATGGTGCTTTTTCCGCACCCCGAGGGGCCGAGGAGGACAACGAATTCGCCTTCGCCAACCTGGAAGTCGAATGGTTGCAGCACCTCGACGTCGCCGTAGGACTTGGCGACCTGGATCAGGCTCACGGCGACATCGGCCCGAGGTGACATGGCAGACATTTCCCCTATTCCTTGAGTGCGCCGGAGAGGTCGTTGAACACGAACGCCCTTTGCACGAGCAAGAACACGACCGTGATAGGGATGGCGGCGGCCAGCATGCCCGCCGAGAGCAGACCCCAGTCCTGCAAGAACGCGCTCTGAAGTCCAGAGATGCCCACGGCCAGCACTTGCCGGTCGGAGTCCTGGACAGCGATGAGGGGCCAGATGAACGAGGTGTACTGCAACATGAACGTGAACATGCCGAGCACCACCAAACCGGGCCGGACCAGAGGCAAGACGATCTTGCGATAGATCGTGAACTCTGAAGCGCCGTCGAGGCGTGCTGACGCCTCCAGATCGTCGGGGATCCCGACAATGAAGCTGCGGGCCATGAAGATCCCCAGCGGGTTCGCCAGCGGCGGCAGTATCAGCGCCCAGTAGGTGTTCAACAGCCCGAGGTAGCGCACCACGAAGAACATCGGAATGATCAACGCCGAGATGGGGATCGCAACCGACAGCAAGAGGAGGAGAGCGATGCCGCGCCGGCCGGCGAACTCCATCTTGGCCAATGCATAGCCCGCCATGGAATCGAACCACAGCTTCAAAGCGGTCACCGCGCCCGACACGAACAGGGTGTTGAAGGTCCACTGAGCAAACGGATGGTCGGCAAAAAGCGACCGGAAGTTGCCCCAAAAGACCGGTGACGGGATCCAGTCAGGCGGATAGCTGAACAGCGATGTCGATTCCTTGAACGAGGTGGACACGACGTACAAGAAGGGCACCAGGGCGATGGCCACGCCGACGAACAGGATCACGTACGACAGCGAGATCGCGGGCCGCGACCTTGGAAGGCCTGAGCGAGCCCTGCCCCTGGAAGTCTGAGCGCCGCGGGTCTTGTGCTCGGTTGTGCGCATCGCCGTCATTTGCGGTCTCGCAACAGGTAGGTCTGAAGTCCCGTCAGCAACAGCACAGTGATGACGAGCAGGAAGGACAGCGTCGCGCCGAAGCCGATGTCGCCGAACAGGAACAGACTCCGGTAGATGTACAGCGACACCGAGACCGTGCTATTGACCGGACCTCCATCGGTGAGCGCGAAAACAGAGTCGAAGAGTTGGAGGTTGACGATTGTGGCGAATATCACGGCGAAATAGAACGTCGGGCGCAGCAGGGGAAGCGTCAGGCGGATGAATCGCCGTATCGCGCCAGCCCCGTCAAGCTCGGCCGCGTGGTAGAGCTCGCCCGGCAGAGCCGTCAGGCCCGCGAGGAACATCATCGTCCAGAATCCGGTCCCGCGCCACACCTCGATCCCGGCGATCGTCGGAAGCGCGAGCGTCGTGTCGCCCAGAAAGTTGACCGGGTCGCCGCCGAGCCACCGAACGGCATAGTTGATGACCCCGAAGTCGGGATGCAGCACGAAGGTGAAGATGAACGCAGCCACGACCGCGGGCTGAAGCGTCGGGAGGTACAGGGCGACGCGGATCGGCGCACCGCCGCGGGGTATGGCATGCAGCGCCAGCGCGAGGATCATGGCGATGATGAACACGGCGGGAATCGCCATCGCGCTGTAGAGCACCGTGTTTCGGATACTCGTTCTGGCCAGCGGGTCAGAAAAGGTGTCGCGCCAGTTGTCGAGCCCGACGAACTCAGCAGGGCCAAGCACGCCCCCGGTCCTGAACGTGGACACGAGGAGCCATACGACCGGAATCAGGAGAAACACCACAAACGCCACAAGGTTCGGCCCCAAGAAGGCGTAAGCGGTGAGTGTGGTGCGTCGCCGGTAGCGCTTGGCGAGTCGGCGGTGTTCTTCCGGCGACAGCGTCATCTGCGCACCGGTGAGGCCTGCGTCGATGTGCGTCATTGCGTCCTGCCCCCTCGCCTTGAAGTTAGCCAATACCGGCGATTGCCCTTGAAAACAGCGAGTTCTGGTGCCCCGAATCCCATCTTCATGGGGCACCAGAACTCTTGAAGCGTTCGCCCACGGCCGCTACGGCGCTCTCCGAGGGGAGGGGAAATCCTCGGGGCCGCAGCGGTCCGTGGCGAACACGGCTTCCGCCTTTCCGCTATCCGGCGAGAACGCCGTCGATTGCCTCACACATCCCGGCGATGGCTTCCTCGCCGGTCCGGTTCCCGCGGAAGGCGTCTTCAACCACCGGCCAGGCGGCCTGGAGCGCTTCGAGGATCTGAGGGTGAGGCTGGAGCCCTTGGACTCGGGGCACCAACTCGGATTGCACCTTCTGCATCGCCGGATTGTCGGCGAAAAGATCGTCGATGATGTCAGTGCGGACAACTTGCAAACTCACCTGCTCCGCGAATCGTCCAACCTGCGGCGCAGATGCCCAATGCTTGATGAACTCCCAAGCCGCTTCTTTGTTGTCGCTCGCCTCCGCGATGCTCAAGATCCCGAAGTTGCCCATCACCGTATGGCCTTGCGGGCCGGGGGGTGCCGCGGCCACCGTCCACTCGAAGTCCGGCGGGTTCTCGTTCAGCGCTACGATGTTCGGCGTTTCGTGGTGGAGGATCGCGATGCGCCCTGCGGCGAACAGGTCGAACAGGCCCTGGTTGTCTACTGAACCGATTGCCGGCGTGACGCCCGCGGTGTGGATGTCGATCAGGAACTGCATAGCGTCGACGACGTCCTGGCCGACCAAGCCGCACTCAGTCCAATCGTCGGACAACACGTCACCGCCCGCATTGTGGATGTAGGGGTACCAATCCCACCAGGCAAAGTCAGCCGCGGAAGTGCGCGCCCCGAAGCCGAAGACCTCATCGGTTGTGAGCGCTTCGGCAGCAGCGAGCATCGACTCATAGGAGTCGTCCCAACTGTCGAGCAAACCCGCCTCTTCAAGAAGCGTCTCATTTATGAAGATGTTGTAGACCGCGCCGAGGGTGGGCACTCCCCACGTACCGCCTTGCTGTTCGGCGAGATCCCACGCGAACTGACTGATTTTGGCCCGCTCCTCGGCCCAGTCGGGATCGTTCACCAAGTCTGTCATGTCGTGCAAAACACCCTGTTCAGCGAACGCCGGATAGATGAGATCGACCAGATACTGCACGTCGGGCGGCGAGCCGCTCGCAAACAGCGTCGTCAGCTCAGCCACATGGACGGGCCAGTCATAGGTTGAGAACTCCACTTCGACGTCGGGCGCTACCTGGGCATTGAAGTCGGCGATGATCTGGTCGTTGAACTCCACCTCCATCGCCGAATGCGGTCCCTTGATAAAGCCGATCGTTCCAGACAGCTCTGGTTCCGGCTCAGCCGTCGGAGCGGGTGTCGAGCTGTCTTCTGCCATTCCATCAGAATCGCCAACCGGCTCAGACGAGCTGTCGCCAACCTCCGGTGCGGCCGGAACGGACGCGCCACCTGGATCGTCGTCGTTTCCACATGCGGCGGCGACGAGCGCGCACGCCAAAATAACCGCGATCACGCGCCAAAGGCGCCCTGAAGACGGTTGACGGTTGCTGTTACTGCTAGACATCAAAATCCCTCCGTTGTGCGTTATTTGCACAGTCAGTGCGAATACTACACAGTCACTCTATGGCCTAGTACTAGGGATGTCCAGAGCAAATGCAACAAGAAAGTCGGTCGCTTCGGCGCGCCGTAAACTGATTTCGAGTTACGCCTGACCGGGTTCGGGCAAGTCCGCCATGTCGGCCAGCGCCAGAGCTGCCGCTTGGACCAGGGGAAAGGCCAGACAGGCGCCGGTTCCCTCGCCTAACCGCAGGTTGAGGTCCAGCAGGGCATCCAGGCCCAGGTGGTCGAGGACGACGGACGCGGCCGGCTCGCTGGAGCGATGGCCGGCGATGGCACGGGCTGCGGTACCAGGGGCCAGAGCATCGGCGGCGCACAGGGCGGCCCCGGCGATCACCCCGTCCACGATGAAGGGAACCCGGTGCTCGGCGGCGGCGATGAACAGCCCGGCGAGGGCCGCAATCTCCAATCCCCCCACCGTGGCCAGCACCTCGAGGGGTTCAGTGCAGGCTTCGGCTCTCTCCATGGCAATGGCCACCAACCGACGCTTGTAGTCGAGCCCCCCGGCGGGAACTCCGGCGCCGACACCGGTGACTTCCTCGGCTGATCGGCCGGTGAATGCCCCGATTAGCGCGGCCGCCGCCGTGGTGTTGCCGATGCCCAAGTCGCCGCCGATGAGGCAGTCGGTGCCCGCTTCTATCTGCTCCGAGGCGATCCGCATGCCGATAGCGACGGCAGCCTCAGCTTGATTCGAAGTCATGGCCGCCCCCGAGGCGATGCTGGCGGTGCCGTCGGCCACCCGCTCGGTTCTCACACCGGGTAGGGGGCCGAATGTGGTCTTCACCCCGACATCAACGACCACCACATCTGCACCCACTGCCTCGGCAAACACCGAAATGGCGGCTCCGCCGTCGGCCACCGTGGCCACCATGGCCGCGGTGATCTCCGACGGCCACGCGCTGGCCCCGTCGGCCACCACACCGTGATCACCAGCGAACACAACCACGACCGGCCTGCATGGCGCGGGCGGCGGGCAAACCCCGGCAATCCCAGCCAAGTGGACGGCCACCTCTTGCAGGCGCCCCAGCGCCCCCGGAGGCATGGCCCGAGTGGCCCACCGGGCCCTCGCGTCTTCCATGGCCTGGACGTCCAGCAGGGGAACCGAAGGAAACGAGTGCGAGTCCACGTCAGCCACTGCCTTGGTCCAAGAGCCAGTCGACAAGCCCGGTAAGCACCAACAGTCCAACTGCGGCAATCTCTACCCGGTCGGCCAAGCGGACGGCGGCATCAATGTCATCGGGCTCTGGGCGGGAACCGCCGCCCAGAAACGGGCGCTCTTCAGCCACACCCTCGTAGCTGAGGGGTCCACCGAGTTTTCGATCCAGCGCGGCAGCCATGGCGGCCTCGGCAACACCGGCGTTGGGCGACGGGTGGGCAGGGGCGTCTCGGCGCACTGCATCGACAATCTGGCCCGCCCGTTCCTGATGCAGCACGGTAACCAGCGCCGCGAAGATTCGAGCCGGGATGTAGTTGGCGGCATCGTCAAGGCGGGCGGCGGCCCAGCCGAAGTTTGAGTACCGCTCATTGCGCCGACCGACCATGGCGTCCATGGTGTTGATCGCCCGATAGACCGCGGCACCGGGGGCACCGGCCACAGCCCCCCAGAACGCGGGAGCGATCACCGCGTCCACGCTGTTCTCCGCCACCGACTCAATGACCGCGGCGGCAATGCCGGAACCATCAAGTTCCGCGGGATCGCGCCCCACCAGGGTGGGCAGTTCGGCGCGGGCCGCGGGAAGATCACCACTGGCCACCGTCTTTCCAACGCGCATCGCTACCCGGCGCAGCTCCCGACCTGCGGTAGCAACCGCCACCGCTGTTGCGGTGGACTTCACCAGCCGGCCTCCGGCGACGCCGATGGCCACACCCACCGCGGCATAGGTCACTCCTGCCAAACGTCGGTCGGCCCAGAGTGCCTGCTCAACGCGTTTCATAGCCTTCCCAAACTCGGCTACCGGATGGGTGTCGGCGGGCGGCTCGCCCACCATTCGATCGATCACCAGGCCAGCGGCCGCACCCAGACAAGTCTGACTCAGCCGGCTCATGGATTGGCCACCAGGGTGAGTAGGGCGGCGGTTTCTGCCACCATGATCGCCGCGCCCAGCGCATCACCGGTGAATCCGCCCAGCCGACGCCACGCCAATGCCACCACACCACCGGATGCCACCACCATGACTCCGGCCGCTACCGCACCCGACACCCCTTCGATCAGCACCAGCGCGGCCACTGCGGGTGCCAACCACAACGCCAGCCACAACCGTGCCCCATCGAGAAACGGAGCAGCTAGCCCACCGGGCCGGGCGTAGGGGACGATGGCCGGGATCATGGCGACCACGGCACGGCTGCCAGCCCAGATCGGAATCAACGCTAACGACTCGATGCCGTCAATCGATAACGCCGCCCACCGGGCCGCCACCACAACCACAACCGCGGCAATGGCGAACGCTCCCACATCGGGTCGGGCCATCACCGCCAGCCGCCGATCCCTTTCCATGTGGGGCAGGAGGCCGTCGGCGCTGTCAGCCAGACCGTCGAGGTGCAGTCCGCCGGTGAGCACCAAGTCGGCGGCCACTACCAGGATCCCGACTACCAGCAGAGGCCACAGCTCACCCGCTCCCCAGTGGACGGCCGCCAGCACCCCACCAAGCCCGGCACCGACCAGCGGGAACCACCACAAGGCTCGGACTTGGGGGACCTGGCCGCGGCCAGCCACGGTCAAGAACGCCACCGCGCCCATCACCGCGGGCCGCTTCATTGCCCTCAAGCCGCCCCGTCGGAAGCGGGCAACTCAAGAATCCGCCCGGCCACCACCAGCAAGACTCGATCAGCCACAGCAGCAACCTGCTGGTTCAGCATCCCCAGCTCATCGGTAAAGCGACGGCCCAACTCGGTGGGAGCGTGGACCGAAAGCCCAACCTCTTCGGAAACGATGATCACAGGACCAGTCCGCCGGGCCAACGCGTCGAGGAGCCCGTCGGCCTCTACCGCCAGGTCGGGGTGACGGGCCACCCAAGTGCCCAGAGAGTCGACCAGAACCACGCCGTCGATATCCCCCAGAAAGCGGGGAAGATCTTCGGGTTCTTCGCATTCCACGGTGCTCCAATGTGTTGGGCGACGAGCCTGATGCGCGGCGACCCGGGCGGCGTGGTCCGCATCATCCGGGTTCACCGCAGCAGTGGCCACATAGGTGACGGCAGACCCCAAGGATTCGGCAATCGACTCCGCCACGCCCGACTTGCCCGAGCGGGTCCCGCCTAGCACCAACACGATCATGAAGAGCCGCCCGCAATCGACCCAGGCCCGCAGTCACCAGCCGTTATGCTCAATAATCGAGGCCCTTTTTGGCTCGGATCTGGCGATCAAAGGCGTGCTTGACCTTCACCATCTCGGTCACGGTGTCGGCCACCTCAACCACCTCGTCAGCCATATCTCGACCAGTCAGGATCACACTCACCGACTCGGGCCGAGACACAAGCGCCGAAGCCACGTCGGCGGCGTCAATCCAATCCCAAGTCATGGCGTAGCTGATCTCGTCCAAAACCACCAGCCGGTACTCGCCCCCTGCTATGAGCTGAGCGGAAAACTCCCAGGCGGCCACTGCCTTGGCCTTGGTCTCGTCGAGATCGTCGGATTCCCAGGTGAACCCATCGCCGGCCGAGAACCACTGCACGCCGAGCTCACGGCACACTTTCTCCTCACCGGTGTTCCAATTGCCGCTCTTGAGGAACTGCACCACCGCGGTGGGCCATCCTCGGGCGACGGCTCGAAGCACGGTGCCGAAAGCCGCGGTTGACTTGCCCTTGCCGTGACCGGTGTTGACCATCACCAGCGAGGGTGCCGACCTCAGTTCCGAAGTGTCGTAGGGGCGCTCTTCTCGAGGGGCGGATTCAGTGCTCATGATGTCTCCTCTAGAGGTTGAGCGCGACGTCGAGATGCGGGCAACACCACCAGCTCGCCGTTGATTGTTTGAACAGTAAGCGGTGTGCTGTACACCGCCGATAGCAGATCAGGCCTCAACACGTCGGCTGGGCTGCCTTGGGCCACAATCCGACCGTGATCGATGAGAATGAGGCGGTCGGCGAACCGGGCCGCCGCACTCAAGTCATGCATGGCGGCCAGCACGCTGAGTCCCTCGGTGCGGCGCAGATCGTCTACCAACTCAAGCACCGACACTTGATGGCCCAGATCGAGGGCGCTAGTGGGCTCGTCCAGCAGCAGTACCGGGCACTGCTGGGCCAATGCCCTGGCCACCACCACCTGCTGAGCCTCGCCGCCCGAGAGGGTGGACACAAAGCGTTCGGCAAAGGCCGAAAGCTCCAGCCTGTGCAGCACTGACGACACAATCTGCCGATCCCGCCGCGATTCACGGGCCAACCAGCCCAGGTGCGCGGTCCGCCCCAACAACACGTACTCGGCCACAGTCATTCCCTTGGGCATCACGGGGAACTGCGGCACCAAGGCCACATCTGCTGCCCCCGGTGCATGACCGCCGCCCAGATCGATTGTCCCGGAGTAGTCGGCCAGCCCCACAATCGATCGCAACAGGGTGGATTTGCCCGCCCCGTTGGGGCCGATGATTCCCAGCCATTCCCCCGGGTCCAACTCCAGATCGACGCCGCACACCACCTCGTGGTCGCGGAAGGAAACTCGGACATCCCGACACGACAGCGCGGGCAACGCCAGGGTTGACGATGGGGTCGAGGCCGCCAGAGCAGAACTCATGTTGTGCTCCACCGGTCGCGCCACAGCACCAAGGCGAAGAACGGCGCACCCACGAATGCGGTGATAACCCCAACCGGCAACTCCGATGGAGCAAGCAGAGTTCGGGCGCCGATGTCCACAAAGGCCAGGAACGCCGCCCCCACCAGCGCAGACAGCGGCACGATCACCCGGTAGCTGTGGCTGATGAGCAGGCGGACGATGTGAGGCACCACGAGGCCGACAAAGGCGATCAACCCGCTCACCGAAACGGCAGCCGCGGTCAAGAGAGAGGCGGCCCCGATTACCACGAGGCGGGAGCGAGCCGGATTCAGTCCCAACGAGCGTGCTTCGTCGTCGCCCACCCGCAATACATCGAGATGCCTGCGGTGGACGAAGAGCACTGCGCCGCACACTGCCGCGTAGGGCAAAAGCAGCCCAACCTGTTTCCAGCCGGTGGTGTTGAGCTGTCCGAACAGCCATGACAACACCTCTCGGGCTCGGGTTTCGTTCAATTGCTGTATAGCGTAGGTCTGCGCGGCGGAAAACAGAGCGGCCATGGCCACTCCGCCAAGCAGCAGCGTGGCCGGCGACGCACCCCCGCCCCGGGCGATGGCCATCGACGCCACTACGGCCACAAGCGCCCCCATGAACGCTGCTGCCGGCACGGTGTCGAACGGCCCCCAGCTCAAGTCGAGGCCGAATCCCAAGGCCAGCACCGCGCCGAAGCCGGCCCCCGCGGATACGCCCAGAAGGTAGGGGTCGGCCAGCGGGTTGCGAAAAACTCCCTGATAGGAAGCACCAGCCATGCCGAGGGAACCCCCTACCAGCATGCCGAGCGCCAGTCGGGGAAGCCGGATCTCGAACAGGATGTTCTCCTGGGTTGCCGACAGCGATGACTCGATGCCAATGAACGGGACCCAGTCGAACAAGGCGCCGAACACCCCGCCAACCGGCAGACCGGCGGCACCGCTGGAGGCGCTGAGCAAGCCCACCGCAACCAGCACCGCAATCCCGATGACGATGGCCCCGGCCGACATTCCGAATGCCCGTCGCACCGACATATGGGTGGCGTCGGGTTCCGATATTGCGGTCGTCGGGAGGGAGGCTTCAGCCATCGAAGTGCCTTGGAAACCTACGAAACCGGTGCAGCCACCGTTTGCAGGGCTTCAGCTACCGCGGCGATGAACTGGGGCAGTCGAGGCCCCCACCGGGATGCGATGTCGGCGTTCACCACCACGATGTTGCCGTTGCGCACTGCCGACACCTCGCCCCAACCGGGCCGGGCAGCCACGTCTTCGGCGGTGTAGGACACCTGATCGGTGATCACGATCAGTTCGGGGTCGGCTTCGACGATGTACTCCTCGGTGAGCTGGGGGAACCCGTAGCCGTCGACATCGGCTTCGTCGGCGATGTTGATGGCGCCCATGGCGGCGTAGACCGCCCCTATGAAGCTGTTGGAGCTGGCCGAGTAATGGGTCTCGCCCAACTCGTGGTACACCCGCACTTCCACATCAGGGGCCGCAGCCAGGGCGGCATCGATCTCCGCTCTCAGATCGGCCACCAGCGCAGCCGCCTCGTCCACTCGGCCAACGGCAATTCCCAATTCGGCGATTGAGGCATAGCCGCCCTCAAAATCCCCCGGTGCCGAATTCACATGCACTTCTACGCCGACAGCGTCCATGGCGGCCATAAGGTCGTTGGCGTCGTTGGAGATCACCACCATGTCAGGCTCATACGACAGCACGGCCTCCACGTTGGGGTCCCACCCCGACAAGTCGGTCACCGGAGTTTCCGGTGGGTAGTAGGAGTATTCGTCCACCGCTACCACCTGTTCTCCTGCGCCGATGGCAAACAAGATCTCAGTGGCAGTGGGCGAGAGCGACACGATCCGCTGGGGCCTGTCGGGGGCGGCTTCTGTCGGCTCCGGAGCAAGAGCAGGCGCTTCGGTTGGCGAGGGGGCAGTTTCAGTCGGTGCTGGCTCTGGCTCCGTCGGCATCTCGGTCGGAGCCGACTCAGGCTCAGGCGCCTCCGTGGACGCAGGTGCCGGTTGCGTTGGGGCCTCGGTTGGCGCTGGCTCAGGCGCCTCGGCCGCCTGGGGCGCGGGGGCATCGTCATCGTTGCCGCAAGCAGTCACCAGCAGGGCGAGGGCGAGCAGCATCGCAGTCAGAAGACGGAACTTACGTCGGGGCATCTAGCACCTCCTGTAGATCGAGGAACGGAAGCTCGATCGGCAGGAGCCCTGCCCTCGAGCCAACCCAACCCTCGGGGCTTTATGGCTCGTTTCGGCGCAAAGCTCGACCGGACTCGCTGGCTCAGGGCCAGTTCACCGTTGCGGGACAGTGCCGGAATCTAACCGGACTTCGCCTCCACGCCGCTCCGCAGCATAGCTGACTCCAACCGAGCCAGCCCATCAGAATCAGGCACACCAACCCGCGTGTATCCCAGCATGCCGAAGCTAGAGCAATCCCGCACCACCACCCCGTAGGGGGCCAAGCGCTCCCGCAATCCGGGGGCATGAACCAAGACCCAGGGTGCATCGGCCGCCTCCACCGTGAAGCCGAGGCGTCGAAACATCTCGGCCAAGTCCCTGCGGGCGGCGGCGATGGCCTCCGACCAAGCTGGCAAGTCGGCCAATTCCAGCAGCTCCGGCAGCACGGAAACCCCCAACGAGTTCACCGACCACTGCGGCTGATGACGGGCGAACCGCTCCACGTCGTCGGAGATGATGTAGCCGAGTCGTAGCCCGGGAGAGGCGAACACCTTGGTCAGCGACCCCACGACTACGCCGGACCGACCGGCCGTCCACCGTCCGGTGGCCAGCGGGTAGAACGCCTCATCCCACACATCAGCCGACTCTTCAGCCCCAGCCAAGTGACCACTGGGATTGTGCGGGTCGCTGCGCCAGATCGGCCCAGCGAGATTGCGGGGGTGCAGCCCGAACTCAGGCTCAGAGCGCACCCGCCCCCCTATCTCCCGAGCCGCCAGGGAGATCGCCTCGCTTCCCCCATTGGTAAGAATCAGTCGCTCGGCTTCTACTCCGATGGCGTCGGCCAATTCCCGGGCCACATCGGCTGTCTCGGGATACCGGCGTACCGAATCCAGATGGCCAGCCAACATCGAAACCACATCGGGGGCGAACGGGTTGGGGCTCTGCGACAGATCCAGAATGGTTCGGGGGTCGATGCCCAAAGCTCGGGCAATGCGGGGGCCGTCTCCGCCGTGACGACCGGCGGGAGGGATATCGGCCAACTAGATCAAGCCCAGATCGGCCACTGTGTCGCGCTCTTCGACCAGTTCGGCCACGGTGGCGTCGAGGCGGGCCCGGGAGAATTCGTTCAGGTCCACACCGTCCACAATCGACCACTGGCCGTCAGCGGTGGTGCAGGGGAACGACGAGATGAGGCCCTCGGGCACGCCGTAGGAACCGTCAGATGGCACGGCCATGCTCACCCAATCGCCCGGTGCAGTGCCGTGGACCCAGTCGTGGACGTGGTCGATGGCGGCGTTGGCGGCTGAGGCTGCGCTGGACAGGCCCCGGGCCTCGATGATGGCCGCTCCGCGTTGCTGTACGGCGGGAATGAACTCATCGGCGATCCACGCCTGATCGCCCACCGCGTCGGCGGCCGACTGACCGCCAACTTGGCAGTTGAACAGATCGGGGTACTGGGTGGCCGAGTGGTTGCCCCAGATGGTCATGCGGCTCACCTCGCCCACGGCCACCCCGAGCTTGGCCGAGAGCTGGGCCACCGCCCGGTTGTGGTCGAGCCGGGTCATGGCGGTGAACCGCTCGGCACCGATCCCCTGGGCGTTGTTCATGGCGATGAGGCAGTTGGTATTGGCCGGATTGCCTACCACCAGCACTCGCACATCGGATGCCGCACCGGCGGCCAGCGCCTTGCCCTGGGTGGTGAAGATGGCGCCGTTGGCCTCCAGCAGGTCGCGGCGCTCCATGCCCTTGCTCCGGGGCCGAGAGCCCACCAGCAGGGCATAGTCCACACCGTCGAACGCCTCATTGGGATCGTCGGTACACACCTTTCCGGCCAATAGTGGGAAAGCGCAGTCGTCCAATTCCATGGCCACGCCGGCCAGGGCGTCCATGGCCGGGGGGATTTCCAGCATCTGGATCACCACGGGCACGTCGGGGCCGAGCATCTGCCCGCTGGCGATGCGGAACAACAGGCTGTAGCCGATCTGGCCCGCCGGCCCGGTTACCGCCACTCGTTTGGGATCGCTCACCGACAGGTCTCCTTTGGTCTGAGTGCGGAACTGAGGAGTGTGGTTGTGTTCAGGCGGCTAGAGCCGGTCGACGATGGCCGACGCGAACTCCGAGCACTTCACCTCGGTGGCCCCGTCCATGAGGCGGGCGAAGTCGTAGGTCACGATCTTCTCGCCGATGGTGGCCTCCACGGCGTTGATGATGTCTTCAGCCGCATCGTCCCAGCCCAGGTGCTCGAACATCAGCACGCCCGACAACAGCACCGACGACGGGTTCACCTTGTCCTGTCCGGCGTATTTGGGGGCGGTGCCGTGGGTGGCCTCGAACACGCCGTGGCCGGTCACGTAGTTGATGTTGGCCCCCGGAGCGATGCCGATGCCCCCTACCTGGGCAGCTAGGGCGTCGGACAGGTAGTCGCCGTTGAGGTTCATGGTGGCGATCACGTCGAACTCAGCCGGGCGGGTGAGCACCTGCTGGAGGGCGATGTCGGCGATGGCGTCCTGCACCAGGATCTTGTCGCCAGCGTCGCCGCCGCAGTCGTCCCAGCCCACGGCCACGTCGGAGAACTCCTCGCGCACCAACTCGTATCCCCAGCCGCGGAAGGCCCCTTCGGTGAACTTCATGATGTTGCCCTTGTGGACCCAGTGGATCCGCTTGCGGTTCCGCCGGACGGCATAGTTCAGCGCGGCCCGCTGGAGGCGCTGCGACCCGGTCTTGGACACCGGCTTGACACCGATGCCGGCGTCTTCGGCGATGTCCCAGCCCAAGGCGTCGTGGAGCAGGTCGCGGAGCTTGGCCGCCTCGGGAGTAAAGGCCTCCACTTCGAGCCCGGCGTAGATGTCCTCGGTGTTCTCCCGGAAGATAACCATGTCCACCAACTGGGGGTTCTTCACCGGAGACGGCACATTGGTGAACCAGCGCACCGGGCGCAGGCACACGTACAGATCCATGATCTGGCGGATCGACACATTGAGGCTGCGGAAGCCGCCCCCCACCGGGGTGGTCAGAGGGCCCTTGATGCCGATGAGATACTCGGTGAACTTCTCAATGGTGTCCTGGGGAAGCCAGTCGCCGGTCTCGTTGAACGCCTTCTCGCCGGCCAGCACCTCTATCCAGTCGATCTTGCGCCCGTGCTTGCCCGCTGCGGCATCCAAAACGTGCTTGGCCGCCGGCCAGATGTCCACCCCGGTTCCGTCGCCCTCGATGAACGGGATAGTGGGATTGTCAGAGACATTGAGCTTGCCATCAGCTCCGATTGTGATCTTGTCGCCCATATAAGGCGAGCATACCGACGAGCCTTCGCACCCAACGAAGCCAAGAAACAAGTACCAGCAAGGGCTGGTGGGCAGCGGCAAACAATGCCGACTCACCAGGAACCGAGCCATACGCTGCTCCTTGATGACGCGGATTGTCGACTTGCTGGGTGCCCAGACCACGCTGTCGTTCGAGTTTTTCCCCCCGGCCGACGAGGTTGCCGCCAAGCAACTGGAGAAGACACTGGATGAGCTGGCTGGGTTGTCGCCCTCATTCGTGTCGGTGACCTGCGGGGTGGGGGGCGATGGCCACGACCGCACCCGCGACATCGTGACCGACATCTGCCGGGATCGGCCCTTCCCGGCCATGGCCCATCTGACCTGCGTGGGCCATACCAGACAGGGTGTCGCCGCCCTGCTGGACGACTATGCCGCCGCCGGGGTGGTAAACATCTTGGCCCTGGCCGGCGACCCGCCCGACGGGTCAGCCATCAGCGGCGACTTCCGCTACTCCTTCGAGCTGGTGGAGGTGATCCGGGAACATCCGGCTGACTTCAGCGTGGGAGTGGCCGCCCACCCCGAGGTCCACCCCCGGTCGACTGATCGAGCCTCCGACCGGGCGTTTCTGGCTAGCAAGTTGGGCCAGGCCGACTTCGCCATCACCCAGTTCTTCTTCGACCCCGCCGACTACACCCAGCTGCGCAACGAGCTGGCCGACTTGGGGTGCCATCGCCCAGTGATCCCCGGCGTCATGCCCGTGATCTGGCCCAAGAGCATCCACCGCTATGCCGCTATGAATGGCTCCACGGTTCCCGAGGATCTGTTCACCCGACTCGAATCGCTGCCCGCCCCCAACCGCATAACCGCCGCCGCCGAAGCCGCCGCCGAGCTAGCCCAATCGCTGCTAGACGCCGGCGCCCCCGGCATCCACCTCTACACGCTGAACCGGGCAGAAGCAACAACCCTGATTGCCGAGTTGCTCAGCCACTAGTGGCGGAAGTGGCGCTCGCCGGTGAACACCATTGACATGCCGTGCTCGTTGGCGGCGTCGATTACTTCTTGGTCGCGTACTGAGCCGCCGGGTTGGATGACGGCGGCGCAGTCGGCTTCGGCGGCGGCATCGAGGCCGTCGCGGAAGGGGAAGAAGGCGTCGCTGGCGCAGGCACCACCGGCGGCCCGGCCGGCGGCCTTCTCAGCCGCGATGCGCCCGGCGTCACGGCGGTTCTGCTGGCCCGCGCCGATGCCCACCGCCTGGCGGTCTTTGGCCAGCACAATGCAGTTGGATCCCACCCGGGCCGCCACCCGCCAGGCCAACTCCAAATCGGCCCACTGTTCGTCGGTAGGAGCCCGCTCGGTGACCACCTGCCAAAAAGAGCGGTCCATGGTGACGATGTCGGGGGTTTGCACCAGGGCAGTGCCCCCGAGGGTGCGGACTTCTAGCTCCGCAACCTCGGGCGGCGGGGCGTGGAGTACCCGCAAGTTCTTCTTCTTGCCCAGCAGGGCCAGCGCGGCCTCCTCGTATTCGGGGGCGATGAGCACCTCGGTGAACACGTCGGCCATGGCCTCAGCCATCTCGACAGTGACCGGGCGGTTCACGGCCACGATCCCCCCGAAGGCCGACACCGGATCGCACTCGTGGGCCCGCCGATAGGCGGTGGCGATGTCGTCGGCCACGACCGCCCCGCACGGGTTGGCATGCTTTATCACCGCGGCGGCCGGGTCGTCGCCCAGCGAGTGGGCCAAACGCCAGGCGGCATCGGCGTCGAACACGTTGAGGTACGACATGGCTTTGCCCTGAAGCTGGGTTGCCTCATCCCACCAGCTCGACTGGCCGGCGATCCGATAGCGGGCCCCGGCCTGGTGGGGGTTCTCGCCGTAGCGCAACACCTCTTGGCGCTCCAAGGTCAGCGCCACGGTGGGGGGAAGCTCCTCGTCGTCGGCGTCTGACAGCCAGTCGGTTATGGCCGCGTCGTAGGCGCTGGTGTGAGTGAACGCGATGCGGGCCAGCCGCCGCCGGGTCGCATCAGAGAGCGTGCCGTCAGTCTCCAATTCGTCGAGCACTGCTAGGTAGTCGTCGGGTCGTACCACTACGCCGACCCGCTCGTGGTTCTTGGCTGCGGCCCGGACCATGGCCGGTCCTCCGATGTCGATCTGCTCAACCGAGGGGTCGGAACCGAAGGGGTAGAGGTTGCTCACCACCAGATTGATGGGGACAATCCCCCGATTATCCATGTCCTCAACGTGACCGGGATTCGTCATGTCGGCCAACAGGCCCCCGTGGATCGCGGGATGGACGGTCTTGACCCGGCCGTCCATCATCTCGGGAGCCCCGGTCACTTCCTCCACCGGGATGACCGGGATCCCGGCGTCAGCCAGCGCTCGTGCGGTTCCACCGCTGGAGATGATCTCCCACCCCAGGGCCACCAGCCGCTGGGCCAGATTGATTACTCCGGTCTTGTCATACACCGACACCAACGCCCGAGGAGGGCGCTCAGCTCCCTGGCTCATAAGACATGCCCTCGGTTGATGATTTCCTGGATAGTGCGAATGTACAGGTCGCGTTCCACCGTTTTGATGCGCTCATGCAGCGTGTCCACCGTGTCGTCGGGCTCCACAGCAACGGGGTGCTGGGCCAGGATCGGCCCGGCGTCCACCTCCAGAGTGGCCACGTGTACCGTGCAGCCGGTGACCTTCACCCCGTACTCCAGGGCGTCCTCCACCGCGTGCCAACCCGGAAAGGCGGGCAACAGCGACGGGTGGGTATTGAGTATGCGCCCCCCATAGGCGTCCTGCATCGGCTGATCCAACACCGTCCCAAACCCCGCCATGGCCACCAACTCGATCCCCTCGGCCTGGAGGCGCTCGGTCACCCTCCGGGTGTAACCCACCCGGTCGAAATCAGCCTCAAAGCAATCCCGCTCCACCAACACACACATCAGCCCATGATCGGCGGCCACCTTCTCCGCCCCACAAGCCCGGTCCACCATCACCAACGAGATTGGCAGCCCCCTGCGGGCCATGGCATCAAGAATCGTCCCACTCCCCGACGCCAACACCGCTAGTCGCATCGGGCCGAACCTACCACCCGCCTCGTGGGCTGCTCGGGATGTCTTTTGGCCAGTCGTTTCGCCCCTTCGGTCAGAGGGCGGCGACCACCTCGTCCATGATGTCGCCGGCCTCGCTGGGGCTCTGGCCGATGCGGACTCCGGCGGCGGCCAAGGCGTCCATTTTGGCCTGGGCGGTGCCTTTGCCCCCCGACACGATGGCGCCGGCGTGGCCCATCTTCTTGCCCGGCGGAGCGGTGAGACCGGCGATGTAGGCCACCACCGGCTTCGAGACATTGGCGGCGATGAACTCAGCGGCCTCCTCCTCGGCCGAGCCGCCGATCTCGCCGATCATCATCACCGCTTCGGTCTCGGGGTCTTCCTCGAAGGCGGCCAGGCAATCGATGAACGAAGTGCCCGGCACCGGGTCGCCGCCGATACCCACGCAGGTGGTGCAGCCGATGTCCTTTTGCTTCAGCTCATACAGTGCCTGGTAGGTGAGGGTGCCCGAGCGGCTCACTATCCCCACCGGGCCGCCCTCCTTGGCGATGTGGCCGGCGGTGATGCCGATGTTGGCCTTGCCGGGGCTGATGAGACCGGGACAGTTGGGGCCGAGCAGCCGCACACCCGGGTAGTCGGCCTTGAGCTTGTTGTAGAAGTAGGCCTCGTCGTGCATGGGCACGCCCTCGGTGATCACCACGATCAGTTCCACCCCGCCCTCGGCGGCCTCGAGCACTGCGCTGCGCACCCCGGCGGCGGGGATGAACACGCACGACACGTTGGCCCCGGTGGCCTCAACGGCATCGGCCACTGTGGCGAAGATGGGCACGCCCTCCACGTCGGTGCCCGCCTTCTTGGGATTGGTTCCGGCCACCACCTGGGTGCCGTAGTCCCGGTTCAGCATGCCGTAGTACCGGCCCTGGCTCCCGGTGAGGCCCTGGTAGACCACCTTGGTGTTCTCGTCGACGAAGATGCTCATGACCCGGCTCCTTCCGCCAGGGCGACGGCTTCTCGGGCTGCTTCCAGCATGGTGGGCGCCATCATGAGCCGATCGCTCAGATGAGGCTCCAGCAGCGCTCGGCCCTCATCCGCGTTGGTGCCGTCGAGGCGGATAACGATGGGCGAGGCGATATCCACCCGGTTCATGGCCTCGATGATGCCGTTGGCCACCTCCTCGCCCCGGGTGATGCCCCCGAAGATGTTGATGAAGATCGACTGCACGTCGGGGTCGTTGTTGATCACTTCCAGCGCCCCGGCCATCACATCGGCATTGGCGCCGCCCCCGATGTCCAGGAAGTTGGCCGGTTTGCCGCCCACCTGGTTCACCACGTCCACCGTGCTCATGGCCAGTCCGGCGCCGTTGGCGATCACCCCAACCGAGCCCTCCAGACCCACATATTGGAGGCCCTTGGCGTGGGCAGCAGCCTCCCGCTCGTCGCGGGGCTGGGTGGCGTCGAACGGGGCCAGGTCGTGGCGGAATCCGGCGTTGCCGTCGAGGGTTACCTTGGCGTCGAGCACATGCACCTTCCCCTCGGGAGTCACGATCAGCGGGTTGATCTCCACCAGGTCGGCGTCGCCAGAGGTGTAGGCCTCGTACAGCTTCAACAGCATCTCTACCGTTTGGTCAGTGACGTCGGGGTTGAGGTTGGCGGCCAGCACCCACTGGCGGCACTGGTCCTCGGTGAGGCCGTGTACCGGGTCGACCCAGATCTTGGCGATGGCGTCGGGGGTCTCCTCGGCCACGGCCTCGATCTCCACCCCGCCCTCGGCCGACAGCATCCCCAGGTGCTTCTTGGCCGACCGGTCGAGGGTGAAGCTCACGTAGTACTCCTCGGCGATGTCGGAGGCCTTCTCGATCCACAGGTTCTCGACGATGTGGTCCCGGATGTCGAGGCCCAAGATGTTCGACGCATGGGTGCGGACGGCGTCGATGTCGGCAGCAAACTTCACACCCCCGGCCTTGCCCCGACCGCCGGTGTGTACCTGGGCCTTCACCATCACCGGCGTTCCCAATCGCTCCGCAGCAGCCACCGCGTCGTCCACGGTGGTGACCGCCTCACCGGGCGACACCGGCATGTCATACGACGCGAAGAACTGTTTTCCCTGATATTCGAATAGATCCACGGGCTCCCCAATGCAGCGCGATGGCCAAGTTTGCGGTGTGATTCGACGATGGTTCGTACCGCCGTTGCTTCGCCGCGATACTAGGAGCAACACCGTCTGTGGGAGCGAACCGAGGAAGGACTCGTGCCTGTCGCATCTGGCCCCAAGATCACGCCGCTGCGAGCGGTTGTCTACTCCGTGATCAGCATCGGGCTGGGGGTGGGCTTGGTGTTCGCCGTGGTGTCGCTGGCCGGGTCCGATCAGATCGAGGTGAAGTTGGGCGACGACGACTTCAACGCCGGCGACGCCGAGAACCTGGCCGCCGAGATCACCGAGCGGGGCCCGGTGCCGTGGGCCCCGCTGAGCCGGGGGCGCAGTATCTGGATCAACCACATCGGCCACAATCCCGAGAAGGGCTGGTTTGCTTTCGACGTGCAGTCGCCCGGGGCGAGCGGCGACTGCGTGGTGGATTGGGACGCCGACCGACGGCTGTTTGTGGACACCTGCGATCCCATGCTGGTGTACTCGGCCACCGGGGAGGGCCTGACCCAATTCGGGGTGTGGGTGGACGACGGCGACCTCATCGTGGACGTGAACGCCAACGACGGCCCCTGAGCAGTATCCGCAAAACCTGCCGCTTTTACACCCTCACCGCAACCCTGTCAAGCGTCAAAACACGACAAAACTTGTCGTGTTTTGACACCCATTTTGCTCCCATGCGAATTCGACTCCCGGTATCTTCAAATGACAGCTACACCTGGTCGGAGTCCTGCCCGCAGGATTCCGCCGCACAGCCAAGACACAGGAGGAAAAGATGAGAATCCACCGCCATTTCCGACAAGCCAAGACGAGGGCCATGGCCGCTATTGCCCTTTGCCTGCTCGCAGCCATATTGACCCCCGTGGCTTCTGCGGAACCCGCTCTGGACAACGCGACCAGTTGCGGCAGTGTCGGAAGCGCCAGCGACAGCGCTGGCGGCAACGGCCCCGGCCCGACAGGACCGGTTGATGGCAGCTCTGTTGCAACGAATGGATCTGTCGGGCAGGTCGCAGAAAAATCCACCTACGACGATGCCGCGCTGAAGATCTTGGACGAGCATACCGAGTTGTTGCGCCAGTCTGACGGCACAGATCCGGCCACCGTTGAGGGCAAGCTGGAATCCGACTGCGGAGTGGCTTTCATACTCGAAGGCACTCAAAAGCAAATCGGCGCCGTCGGGATAACCGGGCTTCAAATCTAGGGAATACGGACATCACTGGAACCAGCTAGGTATTGGGTTCAACGATGGTGTCGACAAAAGCGAGAGTAATCGCTCTTTACTCTAGTGCATTATTAGGTGCTTCTTTGAGTGAAATAGAGGTTTGCAGGATTGGTCTGTGGGGATGCGAACCGCTTCGAGGGGCTTGGGTCGTTGTCGGAGGAGCGGCACCTATGCTTGTCATCTTGATTCTCACTCCAATGAGCAAAAGACTGCTTGTATTCACCAGCTTAGCGGTCGGGCTAACGTTGCTACTTCTTGGAATCAGGTCTGCACATTCTGAAGGATCGCTTACCTGGGCCGGGCATCATCTCGCACTACTTTTGTTTGGAACTAGTGGCGCAGTTGTCATAATGGTCTGCCTTTTACCCAATCGAGAAGAAGCAACACCCATTCCTGCAACGTTGAATCATCCGGAGCCTCACATTCGTTCCCCGATTCCTCGATTACTTTCGTTGAAAGAGAAAATTCTTTACCTCTTCACTGGAGCATTGACAGGAGGCTTTTTGGGGGTACTTTTGATTCGAGGTTCCGAAAATAATAGATCGTCATGGGATTATTACGTAATTTCAATGAGCGATTTACCGCTTCTATTGATTAGCATAGTTGGCGGCAGTGCACCTCCAGTGCTCATACTTCTTTCACAACTTAAGCTGTACAAAACTGGAGCGATTCTGTTGAGTTTTGTAGTTGCTTCTTTCGTGCTGGGATTGAGTCTTATATATGGAGAATTTGATTCATTGTTTGGCCATTATAGACTAGGATATTTTGGCCTTTGGTTTGCAGGAATTCTCATCGCTCTTGCCGCACTGTTCTTGCAGAACTACTCTGCAAGGCGCGCTCTTAAGCAGGATACGATCTCGACGCGATGTCGCGATGGGTGGTGACCCAGCCTTGGGCGACGGCGAATGCCACGCCTTCGGTGGTGCTAGCGACACCGAATTGGTGCCACATTTCAGCGAGTATACGCTGGACGTGACGCTCGGAGTATCCGAGGCGTTTGGCGAGGCTGGCAAGTCTCTCGCCGTTGGCAAGGCCTTGCAGGCAGGCAAACTGCATGTCGTCGGGTGCAATCGTCGAGTTGAATCGGCAATACCGAGCCACGGCGGATGCCGCAGCGCGCAACTGCTCCACAGCATCTGGGCGCATCAGCTCGACGAGCTTCTCGTAGTGGATCACTTCCGGTATGTGTCCGATATGAAAAGGACTCGCTGGTATTTCCTGTTTCGCGCAATCAGGATCTTCGCCGATCGCGGCAGCAACCGTACTCAGATACCTAGCCATATTCTCCCAATCGCCAAGGATCGATTCATCGGGCAGAACAGAGTGCATAAGCCAAGCACAGCGCTCATAGGAGTCGGCCACCTGCCGCAGTAATTGCGCGGGCAGCGTCTCTTTCCACACCTTCTGGGCCTTGCGCTGTAGCTCCGCACCCCAGATATCGCTCTGCTCGCCGGGTCCATGCCCCAATCGGTGAGCATCCGCAACACACCCTGCGAAACGGACAATCCTCACCGCAAACGAGCCGACCGAACCCCACTGCGCCCGGCTCAACTCCACGACGCCACCGTAACAAGCCCGCGCACGCCAAGTCCCTTGCGACAGGGGGTCAGTGCGATTGACCGTCAGACCTTTTCGAGGCGGGCGAAAGAGGCCATGAGCACTTTGGAGCCGGCGGTGGTGAAGTTGACAGTGATCTCGGCGTTGCCGCCGGTCCCCTTCACGTCGGTGACCACCCCGAGGCCGAAGGTGGCGTGGTTCACGTCGTCGCCCACCACCAGGTGGACCGGGTTGGGGTCGGCTTCAACCGGGGTGCGAGCGGCCAGGGCGGCGTCCACCACCCGTTCCCGCCCGGCGAAGGTACGGGCTTCCTGGTCGGTGTCTTGGCCATAGCCAGACTGGCGATAACGGGTTCGGCTGCTGCCCCGATTGTCAACCAGCTCTTCGGGAATCTCCTCCAAGAACCGCGACGGCGCGTTGTACATCGAGGCGCCGTGGACATTTCGGGTCCAGGCATGGGTCAGATACAGCCGCTGGCGAGCCCGGGTGATGCCCACATAGGCCAGGCGGCGCTCCTCCTCCAGTTCGTCGGGCTCGGTGATCGAGCGGATGTGGGGGAATATGCCCTCTTCCATGCCGATCAAGAACACCACCGGATACTCCAGGCCCTTGGCCGAGTGCAGGGTCATAAGCGTCAGCATGGAATCGTCGGCCATCTCGTCGGTGTCAGACACCAGGCTGACCAGCTCGAGGAAGTCGCTCACGTTGTCGCTTTCTGAGGCCACGCTTATCAGCTCGTCGAGGTTCTCAAGCCGACCCTGGGCCTGCACGCTGACATCGGTTTCCCCCGTGGTCTCGCTGGCCGCCTCGGCCTCCAGCTGGTCCAGGTACCCGCTGGTTTCCAGCAGATGCTCCAGCACCGCCACCGGTCCGTCGTCCAGCTTCTCGCGGGCCTCGGCGATCACCTTCAGAAACGCGTTGATGCCGCTCAGCGCCCGCCCCTTCACACCGGCTTCCGGGGCGTGGGTCAGGGCGTCCATCAACGTGAGTCCATGGGCATCGGCCCAGGCCGCCAGCTTGGCCACCGAACCGTCGCCCACTCCCCGCTTGGGGGTGTTCAGCGCTCGGAGCAGGCTGACTGCGTCGCCGGGATTGACCGTCACCCGCAGATAGGCCAGCGCGTCCTTGATCTCCCGGCGGTCGTAGAACCGGGTGCCGCCGATTAGCTGGTAGGGCACACCGGCCTCCATGAGCAGCTCCTCCACCACTCGGCTCTGGGCGTTGGTGCGGTAGAAGACGGCCATCTCATCCCAGCGGCACTGCTCGTCGTCGTGGAGTCGGTATGCCTCCCGCACCACCCAGCGGGCCTCATCGTACTCATCGGAGGCGCAGAAGCGGACGATGCGCTCACCGTCGGATTGGTCGGACCACAGGTTCTTGGGCTTGCGAGCCAGGTTGTTGGCGATCACTGCATTGGCCGCGCTGAGGATGCGCTGGGTGGAGCGGTAGTTCTGCTCCAGCAGCACCACGGTGGCGTCCTCGAAGGCCCGCTCAAACTCCAAGATGTTGCGGATGTCGGCTCCCCGGAAGCGGTAGACCGACTGGTCGGCATCGCCCACCACGAACACGTTTCGGTGCTCTCGGCCCAAGAGCAGCACGAGCTGATTCTGCACGCTGTTGGTGTCCTGATATTCGTCCACCAGCACGTGCTCGAAGCGGCGGCGGTAGCGGTCGAGCACATCGGGCTGTTGGCGGAGCAGGTTCACGGTGGTGCCCAAGAGGTCGTCGAAGTCCATGGCCCCGGCCCGGCGAAGGCGCTGCTGGTACTCGTCGTAGATCTCGCCGATGCGGCGCTCGAACACATTGGCCGCCTGGTCTTTGTACTGGGATACGCCGATCATCTCGTTTTTGGCCGCGCTGATGGCGGCGTGAATCGACCGGGGGGGCATCTGCCTGGGGTCGAATCCGAAATCGTTGAGGATGTAGCGGGTGAGCCGCACCGAATCGGCCTGGTCGTAGATGGTGAAGCTGGAGGGGAAGTCGATGGCCTCGTGCTCGTAGCGCAGAATGCGGGCGCAGGCCGAGTGGAAGGTGCTCACCCACATCTTGTCGGCCACCGGGCCGACGAGGGCGCCCACCCGGTGCTTCATCTCATGGGCCGCCTTGTTGGTGAAGGTGATGGCCAAGAGGGCGAACGGGGAAACGCCCAGTTCGTCGATGAGATAGGCGATGCGGTGCGTTAGCACGCGGGTCTTGCCCGATCCGGCGCCGGCGACCACCAAAATGGGGCCGCCGGGATGGGTGACCGCGTCGATTTGGGCCGGGTTCAGGCCCTCGGTGAGCGCGGTCGACGGCATTGACTCACACTACTGACAGCCCGGGCCTCGACTACATCACGAAGTTCTGCGCTAGGAAAATGGCCCACACGCTCATCAAAAAAGCCGCCAAGGTCCCATAATGCAGTCGGGCCTGTCGGGCCAGCTTCATTTCCACAAAGCTCCGCAATTCCACATTCGCGGCCCGAAACTCGCTGGCCAGCGCCTCCAACCCGGCCTTCAGGACTTCAATGTCGGCCTTCATAGCCAACTGGTCAGCCCGCAGGACTTCAATGTCGGCCTTCATAGCCAACTGGTCAGCCCGCAGGACTTCAATGTCGGCCTTCGTGGCCAACTGGTCGCGGCCCTCGGGCAGTGTGCATGCCATCAGCGTCTCCGCTGCCTCTTTGCCGATCGTTTCCGACAACCTGCCCACCAACTCCATCCGCTCGATCTCGCTCACCGGCATCTCGATGCTCCTTCACTCGTATAACCAGGAAGGGCACCCCTTTGAGCCGGTGCCGAATGCTCTTCGCACCCTACCTCTGCCCCTGCACCATCACAACCACTCAATGCCATCGCGCGCCGTTCGACCCTGCTCACGGTCGACCACGGGTAAGGTCGCTCGGATGCGGAAGTTTCGATTTGGGGTGCAGGCTCGGGGGTTTGCGGACGCTGGGGAATGGCGGGAGTTGGCTCGACGGGCGGAGGGGTTGGGGTATGACGTCTTCAGCTTGCCTGACCATTTCGACCAGGGGCCGGCGCCGATGGTGGCACTGGCCTTTGCCGCTGAGGCCACCACCACGCTGCGGCTGGACGCCGACCAGGCACTGGCGTCGCCCCACAGCATGATCGGAACCGTGGAAGAGGTGGTGGACAAACTGGTTCGCCAGCGAGAGGAGCTGGATATCAGCTACATCGGCCTGTCGATCGAGTCCATGGAAGACATGGCCCCAGTTGTGGCCCGCCTAGCCGGAACCTGAGTTTGCCTTATCGGTGTTCCGGTCCAGCCCATTAGTGTTACTTCCCCTATGTCTGAGGTAGAGGCCACTGCCGAGGAACTTGTGGACGAGCCTGAACCTGCCGCGGAGCTAGATACCGAAACCGAAGCCGTCACCGAAGAAGCCGAGGCCGAGCCAACCCCCGAAGTCGCCGAAGAACCCGAGGCCGAAGAACCACAAGTGCCCGCCGCGGGTGCAGAGGAACCGAAACCAGAGGCGCCACCGGGGGAGCCAGCATCGCCGACGGTGGACGGGCTAACCGGCGGGACCATCGTGTCCGGGACGGTCAAGACCAAAGCTCCCCACGAAATCGAGCTGGATCTGGGCGGGGACCGCACTGGGGTCATCAGTCAGCGCTACTGGGGCGACGATCCGGCCGCCGATCTAACCCGGGAGTGCGTGCTGGGCGAGGTGGTCAACGCCGCCGTGCTGGTGCGGGAGGACCACAAGGGCCGCATCGTGCTGTCTCGGCTGTGGGCCATGCAGCAGATTGCCTGGGTGGATATCGCGCGAGCTGCCGCCGCCAACGAGGCCGTCACCGGCACTATCACCGCCGTAGTCAAAGGCGGCCTCTCATGCGACGTGGGGGTGCGAGGGTTCATTCCGTCGTCGCTGATCGATGTGGAGCCGGTGGAGAACCTCCAGGCGCTGGTTGGCCGGGAGGTGCAGTGCAAGGTGGTTGAAGCCGATCAGGTGTCGGGCCGCCTGGTGCTGTCCCGCAAAGCGGTGGTCCGAGCCGAGCAGCGCAAGGCGGCCAAAGCCTTCATGGAGACCATGTCGGCAGGCGACGAGTACACCGGCAAGGTGGTGGACATCCAGGACTTCGGTGCGTTCGTGGACATCAACGGCGTGCGGGGCCTGGTCCACACCACCGAGATGGGCTGGAAACGGGTGCAGCATCCCAACGAGGTGGTGAGCGTGGGCGATGAGGTGCAGGTGAAGGTCAAGTCGATCCAAAAACCCAAGCAGCGGGTGAACCTCACCATGAAGCTCACCCCCGACCCGCTGACTGCTCTCGAGGTGGGCGGTCTGATGACCGGCCGGGTGACCCGATTGGCCGACTTCGGCGCCTTCGTAGCCGTCAACGACGAGATCGAGGGCCTAGTCCACATCACCGAGATGGCCGAGTACCGGGTGTATCACCCCGAGGAGATCGTCCTCCCCGGCGAAGAGGTCTGGGTCAAAGTCCTAGCCGTCGATCGCAAGCGCCGCCGAGTAGACCTCTCCATCTCCCAAGCCATCGCCGGCTAGAGGCGCTTCCCTGGCGAATAATCGAAAAGATTTCGTTTTTTCGAATAATTTTTGGAGTATCCTGCCGACGCTGGCCATTGAGGGAGGACACCAAACATGTCTGGAGCAGTCGGAGTACGCCACTGGTCGCACGTGATCATTCATCCGGTGGACGTGGATGCCTCGCTGGAGTTCTACACCAAACTGCTGGGCTACGAAGTCTTGTCCGACGAGACCATCTCAGGACCGGGACTTGACGCCATCGTGGGCCGAGAGAGGGTCCAGGGGCGGGTCGTGGTCGGCCTGGTCGGAGGCCAGAAGGTGGAGTTCGTTTATCTCGGCGACCCAGACCTGGGCGGCTTTCAAGACAATGAGCGCGGCTTGCGGGGCTTCACCGTCCGAGTGGCCGATATCCACGAAGCAGCAGACGCCTGCACCGCCCACGGTGTTCCGATCCTCAGCGGGCCGTCGGAGATCAAGGGATTCTGGCAGTTCATGATCATGGACCCCGACGGCGTTGCGATCGAGATCTCCCAACCGCCGCCCGGCGTTGAATTGTCTGGACCGCTGTCATGAGCGAGCAGAGCCAGCAAGGGTCTAGCCCCGTTGCGCTGGTTACCGGAGCCAGCCGGGGAATCGGTCGGGCCAGCGCACTAGCCCTGGCTGACGCCGGTTTCGACGTCGCCATCACCGCCCGGACGGTGCGGGAAGGCGAGGGAACGGTCGCGCCGCCCACGTCGGATGGCGGAGGCGACGTGACCGTTCCCGGAAGCCTGGAGACGACTGCCGCGGAGATCACTGAGCGGGGCCAGCGATCCCTGCCCATCACCATGGATCTGCTGTCTGAGGAGTCGGTGCGGGCCGCGGCTGAAACAGCCCTCGATGCCTGGGGCCGGGTCGACGTTCTGGTGAACAACGCCATCTGGAGCGGCCCGGGCCTCCTCGACCCGGTAGGAGTACTCGATCTCGAAGCCCTCGACACCGCGTTTACCGCCAATGTGCTGCGCCAGGTGCTTCTCACGCAACTCATCCTGCCGTCGATGATCGAGCGGGGATCGGGGCTCATTCTGAATCTGACCTCGTCGGCCGGCCAGGTTGACGATCCCCCCTATCAGGTGGTCGAGCTGAAGATGCTCGGCTTTGCCCATTGCGCCTCCAAGGGCGCCTTCCACCGCATGGTGCCGCTGCTGCAAGCCGAGCACGAGTCTGACGGGATCACCGCGGTCAACATCGACCCCGGCTTCACCTGGACCGAGACCATGGCCGCGCTCGACCTGCACAATTTCGGCGGTGCGCCCCCCGAGGCCACTGGGAAGGTGGTGGCCTGGCTGGCCGAGGAACCCGAGCGAGCAGCCCAATGGCGGGGACGCACCCTGAACTCCCTGGAGTTATGCGCCGAACTCGGCCTAGTCGAGGGTTGGCCGCCGGGGAATGGACCATGAGGGACTGTTACCTTGAATTCTGACCCGACCGAAAGAGTCCTCGGTTTGGACGAATCTGAGAACCCTGAAATCCCGCCGACGATTCACCTCCGGAGCCTTCTTCCGAGCCTGACGCCGAAGCTGGCGGTGGTGGCCGAGGAGATCCTGGCCGACCCGGCCATCGTGGTCCGCCAATCGGTGTCGGAGCTGGCCCAGCGCACCGGGACTTCGATGTCGACCATTGTGCGCCTGTGCCAAGAGCTCGGGCTTCGGGGATTCCAGGATCTGAAGCTTCGACTAGCCGCCGAAGTATCGACGACTGGCGTCACCGACCCGTCAGAAAGCGACGACCGCGAGTCGATTCTCTCCAAGGTGCTCTCCTCAACCGTCGACGCCATCAGCCACACGCAACACACGCTGGACAGGGCCAGCTTCCACCAAGTCTCCGAATTGCTGGTCAACGCCCGCTCGATCATCTTCCTCGGTGCGGGAGCCAGTGCCGCGGTGGCGTTCGACGCCGCATTTCGATTCCGTACGCTGGGTCACCGAGCCGAGTTCCACAACGACTCGCATATGCAGCTCACCGCGGCCCGTTTCCTTCGACCGGGAGACGTGACGCTGGCAATCAGCCACTCTGGGTCTACCAGCGAGACACTGACCGCACTCGAAGCGGCCTCAAGTGGGGGGGCCCATACCGTGGCCGTCACGACGTTCGCCCGATCGCCGCTGTCAGAACTCGCCGACCACGTCTTGCTGGCCGGCGGAACTGAGTCGGAGTTTCGAATTGCCGCCGTTTCCAGTCGGCTGGCCCACCTGGCCGTGGTCGACGCCTTGTTCGTTGCCGTGGCACGACTGCGGCCCGAGCGAGCCCGCGCCGCTCAGGAGCTGTGGAGTGACATGATCGCCGAACACCGGCTGAGCCCTCCGTGGGCCACCCGGCGAGATTCTGCCGACTGACTCACGCTTCCAACAGCAGCTCCCGTAGAGCATCGACCTCGGCCAAGGAGAGTGAGAGCTGGTCCTGGGCGTAGGCCTCGATGCCCCCGAACTCACCGTCGATCACGTCGAGCGCCAGCTCGATGTAGTCAGATTTTGCCAATCCCAAGGCCAAGAGCACATCGCGTGACTCCTCGGGGTATTCGGCCAGCCGAAGCTGGAACGTGCTGGACTGCTCAGTCAGCCGATCATTGGTCAGCAAGTAGTCCTCGACTATCTGATCGCGGTCGACTCCGAGGATCGACAAGATGACCGCAGCCGCCACACCAGTCCGGTCTTTGCCCCCCGCGCAATGAAACAGGACCGGGGAACGGCCAAGGATCGAGCGGATCAGCGTGGTGAACGCCGGAATGCCGGCTTCAGCACTGCGCCCATAGGAATCGAGGAGAATCTGGTGAGCGTGCTCCCGGGTCAGCTCCCCGGCAACCAGCGACTCCATCACCTCGCCCGCAGTTTGGTCCCCTCGAGCGAAGGGAGCCGATACAACAGCAGCCCCTCGGGGGACCCTCGAAGGTCGAGCGTCGGCTTCTTTGGGATCTCGGAAGTCAACGATGGTCTGAACCGACCGCTTTTCAAGTTCAGCCAGGTCGAGGGCGCTGAGATCGGCAAGGTCGTCGGATCGATAGACGAGGCCGAATCTCACTTGCTGGCCGTTCGCGGTGCTCATACCGCCGAGGTCTCGGACATTGAGAGCGCCGTCGAAGTGAAGAATCCGGCGAAGCTGTAGCGGCGTCTGACTGGCAGCGCCATCGGGTTTGCTGGAGGCAGGGGGCATGGTCCTCACCAAATTCAAAGGTTGGATCGGGTGATGGCCCGATTATCTGTTCCCAGATAGCTGGCAATGACAAGGGGGTCGGAACGCACCTGTTCGGGGGTTCCGTCGGCGATCACCTGGCCCGCTTCCAAGCAGTAGACATGGTCGCTCACGCTCATGATCAGCGGCATGTCGTGCTCGATGATGAGCATCGACGACTGAAGCTCGTGGTTGATGCTCACCAGCAGCGGGCCGAACGCCTCGGCCTCACGCTGTGCGACCCCGGCGGTTGGCTCATCGAGGCACAGCAGGTGAGCGTCGAGGGCCAGGAGGCCGCCGACCTCCACGATTCGCCGCGTCCCGGTCGACAGATCGCCCACATAGGAGTCGCCGTAGCGGCCCAAACCCAAGAAGTCGATAATCTCGTCGGCGGCCGCCCTTTGCGCCCGGGAGATCCTGGCCGAAGGCGGCAGGCCTGCGGCGGCGGCCAGAATCGGAGTGCGATCCCGGGCTTCGAGGGCGACTTGCACGGTCTCGCGCACGGTGAGCTCGGGGAACAGCGTCGCCCCCTGGAACGTCCGCCCCAATCCGAGCAGTGCCCGGCGGTGTGGAGCCAGGCGGCTGATCTCCGTTCCGTTGAGACGCACTTCGCCGCCAGACGGCACGAATCCTCCGACGGCGTTCATGAACGTCGACTTGCCCGCGCCGTTGGTGCCGATGAGCCCGACGATGCGGTTGTGGGGAACAGATAGCGATGCGCCACTCAAGGCCTGGTTTCCCCCGAACGCCACGCTCAAGTTGTGCGTTTCGAGAACCGCCTCGCCGGTGTCGGCGCTAACCCGATGCGATGCCGGGAGCTGAACCGAGCCCCGGGCCCCCTTCGGCGGCCTCGACAGGCCGTAGCGGTTCTCCGCCCATCTCAGCCCCGACGACCGCCACGAATAGAGGATCTGGACGAAGCCGCCAGGGAAGTACATCACCACCAGCAAGAGCCCGATACTGGATGTGAACAGCGCCACCACACTGCTGTCGTCGAACAGCGACGGGAGTCCCTCGATCCAAAGGGCGCCAAGCACCGGCCCGATGATCGTGCCAAGACCTCCGATAACCACGATGCCGACCAGCCTGATCGAGTCGTCGACGGTGAAGAACCGCTCGGAAAGCGGGATGCTTTGGACCAAACCGGCGAGCACCGCCCCGCCGAGGCCCACGATACCGCCGGCCAGTGCGAAGGCCGACAGCTTCATGCGAGTGGGGCTAACGGTGTAGGCCGACGCGGCCTCGACGTTGTCTCGAATGGCAATGGTCCCCCGCCCGACTCCGGATCGGCGAAGCCGCGCCAAGATGAAGAGGACAACAGTGAGAAGTACCAGGCAGAAGTAGTAGTAGTTGCGCTGGCTGGCCAGGTTGATGCCGAACAAGTCGCCCCGCAAGAACGGGACGGTGCGAGCGTTGCCGTCGGTAAAAATCGGTCGCCGGAATATGTAGAGCGACGCGGCCAAGGCCAGCACCAGGGTGGTGACGGCCAGCATGAGTCCTTGCACCCGAAGAGCGCCCACGCCCACTACCGCGGCCAGCAACGCAGTAAGCAGGGGCGCGATGAACACGGCCAGCGCAAACGGTATGGGGTCGGCGTTGAAATCGATGAACCAGAAGTCCATCTCGATGCCGCGGGTTAACGCGGCGGCGGTCAGCGCGCCGATTCCGGCGAAGCTCATCTGGGCCAGCGAGACCTGGCCCGACCATCCGGTGACGACGGTGAGCGAACTGGCGCACAGCGCAAAGGCCAGAACCGACGCGTAGGCCAGATTCCGGCTCGGCTGGGTGATGATTAGCGGCAGCACAATCAACGCCAAGAGCCCGACTCCGAACCCGATCCGACTCATGTGGCGTATCCACCAGATTTGGCGGAGATGGTCGGGTACAGAGGGGACTTTCGGGGTGAACGAGAACGACTCGGTCGACAGGCGCTGGCTTCGCTGCAAAGCCACCGCGCCCAACACGGCCAGCAGCAGCAGGAATTCGAACAACCCCGGCTGCTCAAGGAAGTTGAACTGAATCGTGAACTCGATGATGCCCAGATACATGCCGGCCGCCATGGCCCGGGGAAACGAGGTCATCCCTGCGATCGCGGCGGCAACCAGGGCCCGAGCCAGAGTGGAAGCGCCAAGCCCCCCGAGGTTAGCCACGCTGCCGCTCTGCCCCGACAGCAGAACGATGGCAATCGTGGAGATGAGTCCGGCTATCACCCACACGAACGTTGAGACCACTTTCGGGTTGACGCCCGCGAGCCGGGAAAGGTCGGGGTCTTCGGCCGCGGCGGCCACGTTCTTGCCGAACCATGTGCGGTTGAGCACCAAATAGAGGCCAAGCGCCACAAGCGGGACCGCAACGAGGATGGTGAGCTGGGTACCGGAAACACGGATCCCCTTGGGCTCGCCCCCCCCCGATACCAGCGCGAGCACCCCGAAGGTCACCGCCAACCCGACGACCCATGTACTCAGCCAAGTGTTTCGCCGGCTCGAGCGGTCTTTGTGGGTACGGAGCGCCAGCAGCCCCCAGCCCACCGCGGCGATCACCGCCGGGGCAGCAAGCACCGTCCAGAGCTGGACTTCGCTCACCCCCAGTGCTTCGAACGGCCGCCAACTGGCCGAGGTCACCACCGGATAGCGTCGAATTCCCTTGACGTCGAGCTCGGGGTACGTCAGCGGGATCACCTGGCATAGCTGGGCGACCCCCACCGTGGCCACCAGCAAAATGACCCTGGGCGAGCGGAACAGCCGCCGGATGACGATGAGCTCGACGATTCCCCCGAATACCGCGCCCATCACCAGAACCAGGGCCACCGCCACCCAAAACGGGAAGTTGTATTGAAGCACGAGCAGCGGCAACAGCATTCCGCCGATCAGTCCCATGTTCCCTACTGCGAAGTTGATCACCTTCGTCGATCGAAACGTCAGCACGATCCCCATGGCCAACAGCCCAATGACGATGCCGGTGACCGCGCCGTTGAACATCACCTGGGGGTTGATTCGGCTGGCGGCGAGAACGGCCGAGAACATCGCTAGCCGCCCTCCTCTCCCAAGAACACCGCCCGGGCAATGTCGTCGCGCTCGGCCAATTCGGCGGTTCGCCCCTCGAACCGCACCTCGCCCTTCTCCAAGAAGACAGCCCGCTCGGCAATGGACAGAGCCACGTTCAAAGACTGCTCGACGATGATCATCGTCTGGCCCGTCTCCTTCAATGTCTCGACCAGCTCGAGAAGCTCAGCCACCACCCCCGGCGCCAGCCCGAGCGACAGCTCATCGATGAGCAGGATCTCGGGCTGGTGAAGCATCACCCGGGCCAGGGCCAGCATCTGCTGCTGGCCGCCGGACAGGTCGCCGGCCAACTCCTGTTGCCGGTTCTTCAGCATGGGGAACAGCTCGTACACGTAGTCGAGCCTCTGCTCCAGGGCAGCCCGATCCTGGCGGTAGTGGCCGGCGCCCACCAGGATGTTGTCGGCGATCGTCATCGACCGAAACACCCCGCCACCGCCGGGGAGCATCTGGATGCCCATGGCCACTCGCTGCTCTGGAGTGGCGAAGGTGATGGTGCGGCCGTTGAAGCGGACGATGCCCCTCTCCGGCGTGTTCAATCCGGTGACCACCTTGAGAGCGGTCGACTTGCCCGCTCCGTTGGTTCCCAAAAGGGCCAGGGTCTCGCCCTGTTGCACCTCGAAGCTGAGGTCGAACAGCACTTGCACTTGGCCATAGCTGAAGTCGACGTTGTGGAGTTGCAGCGCGGGTATGGTGGCGCCATCGGTGGCCCGACGCTGCTGCTCTTCCTCTTCTTCTTTGAGCTCGGACACCACCAGCGACAAGTCCCGCCGCATCCGGCTCGCCCCCCGCATGATGTAGAAGGCGCCGAGGGGCATGGCGATCACCGTGATCGTGATGATCGTGGACCGCTCCCCGATCTCGTCTTGCAAAAGGGAGGCGAGGAGACCACCGCCCACCGCGCCGATGGCGAACATGAAGAACAAGATGATGGCCATCCCCATGCCGCGCAGCCGGTAGGGAAGAACCGTCTGCACCGCGGGTCCGATCATCGAGAACGACGCCCCCAGAAGCGTCCCGTTCACCACTGCCCAAGCCACGAACAGATAGACGTTGGGCATGAAGTACTGGATGGGCACCGTTACCGTCAGCGGGAACAGCAGTAAGCCGAGAATGCGCAGAGCCCGGTTGGGATCGCGTTTGAACGTCTGGTCGAACCGCTTGCCGATGAACGGCAGGAACAGCAGCAGGCCGAAGGCGGTCGGCGATATGGCCAACCCCCGCTCAAAGGCGTCCAAGCCGAACTCCTCCTCCAGGAAGAAGCTCTCAATGGAACTGGCCGGAAAGAGCGCGAAGCCCAGCGCTGCCAGCGCGATGGTCATGTACCGGATGGTGTCGATACGCCAGATCCGGGTAAAGGCAGCTTCTACGGAGATCTCGATGCCGTCGTCGGTGTCGAGGCCCTTGCCGAGAACCTCGCGCTTTTCCCATTGGCCCCGCTCGGGCTCGGGTAGGCGCAGGGCATAGAACCCCATCACTGCTATGGGGATGCTGAGAACCAGATAGGCCCAGCGCCATCCCTCATCGCCCCCGGCAACTGTGGCCACCGCGCCCACCAGGATCGGACTGATCGTTCCGGCCACGCGGGAGATGCCCTTCTCCAAGGCGTACATGCGGCCCCGGATGGCAATCGGGTAGGCATCGGCCAGCAACGTAGGGTGGATGGTGAGGCTATTGGCCTTGGCGATGCCGGCGCCGAAGCGCAGCCAGAACAGCATGAATGCGCTCACCGCCAGCCCGGTGGCGAAGGAGAAGAACGAGAACACGATGGTGGCGATGGCCACGATGGGGGTTCGCCGCATGCGGTCGGCCAGCCAGCCCATGGGGGCGGCGCCAAGCATCAAGAAGGCAGCCGCCGCCACCGAGATGAAGGTGATGGTGCCGTCGGAGACGTCGAATGTTTCGGCAATGTCGGGGCCCAGAACGCTGAGCGCGACACCCTCCAGTTCGTCGAAGGCTTCGATGGCGGCCAGGGTGCCGAACGTGATCATCCCGCCCCGGCGGAGGCCGTCCCGCAGGCCCATCTCCTCAACGCCAACGCCGGGCAGCGCGGCATCCTCATACACCACATCTCGCTTGGCAGCCTGCGCGGCGTACAGCCGGGTCTCTTCGTTGTCAAGGATGGTGGAGCTCAGAAGGGAGGCGGCATCCTGATTCGGGTTGTCTGGGGCATTCCCTTCGACGGCCACGACAGATGGTTAGCACCTAAATCCGCATCGCGAAAGACAGACTTTCGATTTTTGTCTACACTCATCGAAAATATTGCGAAATTCGGGTGGACCGCGACGAGGAGTCGCCGTTTTTCGCTACGTTGTGACCACCACAGTGACTTTGGAGGTTCAAGTGTTCAAACGGCTTCTTGGAGTGCTCGTCGCTCTTTCGCTCATACTCACCGCCTGCGGGGGGGACTCCGACACCGACTCCGCCGACGACGCGCCGGCCGCGCCGGCCACTAGCGCACCCGAACCCGAAGCCGACGAGCCGGCCCCCGCGCCCGAGCCCGACGACGACGAACCCGCCCCCGAACCCGAAGCCGACGGGCCGGCCCTCGCGCCTGAGCCCGACGACGAGGAACCAGCCCCCGAACCCGAGCCCGAGGCGACTCCAGTGCCGCTGACCGCCTCATTCCGAGGGGTGACCGAAACAGAGATCCGCATCGGCATGACCTCCCTCGATGCCGAAATGTTCGGATTCGACCAGGGCGACCTGGCCTCCAAGTGGCAAGTTGCAGTAGACGCGGTGAACGCGAAGGGTGGCATCAACGGCCGGATGCTCGTTCCCTACATTGATGTCCTCAACGTCATCGGAACAGTGGAGGCCGACGCCACCTGCGTGAAGTTCGTGGAAGACAAGATGGTCTTCGCCTTCGTCGGTTGGCTTCGCGAGGACAACGAGCTCTGCTACACCGAGCGCAACAACACCATCGCCGTCAACGGCAACGATGTGACACCGGAGGCCATCAACCGCTCCAATGGCCTGCTCTTCGCCACCGAGGCCACCAAGTTGGGAATCCAGCTTAACTTGATCGCCGCTGCCGCGGCCGACGGGCTCATCGATGGCAAGAGGGTCCACTTCAGCATCTTGGCCAGCGAAGACTCTCTCACCGACCCCCTCATCGAAACGCTGGAGGCTCACGGCGCCACCATCACCTCGGTGAGCAGGGTGACCGCGGTTGACGACGTGCAGGCCGCCGAGGCCAACCACGACGTGATCGTCCAGCGGATCGCCGATGAGGATGCTGATTTGGTGTATTCGCTGGAGCCTGCGCTCATGTCTGGGGCCATGATCAGGGCGGGGATCGACATCCCGCAGATCACCAGCGAGTCTAACGAAGACATCTACCTGAACTTGGGCGTCGATCCCACCGCCATCCAGCTTCACGTGTACGCACCCGCGCAGATTAAGACGTTCTGGGACCGGGGGAACGATCCCCTGCTCAATGAGTGCGTCGAGAATTACAACAACGCTCAGATCACCGACGAGGACGGGAATGTCGAACTGGTCAACGTGACCGAAGATCCCAGCCAGCCCATCAACCTCGATCTGGTGGTCAGGGCCTGTCAGACGGTCTGGCTGTTCGCGGCCATTGCCACCGCCGCTGGCCCCAACCTCACCAACGAGACATTCCTGGAGGCGGCGGCCAACCTCGGGTCGTTCGACCTGCCGGGCATGTCTGCGGCTTCAATGAGCGAGGGCAAGATAGGCGCCGACGACTCCCCGCTGGTCAAGGTGATATGGGATGCCGAAGAAGAGGAGTTTGTGCCAGCCGGCTGATGGGCATCGACGTCTTCAAGCAGCTCGTTCCCGTTGGGGGCACCAAAAACCTGCGCGACCTCGGTGGCCTGCGAACCGCCGAGGGCCGCGTGGTTCGCAGCGGAGTCCTCTTCCGCTCCGACACCCTCCACGAGGCCGATAGCGACGACCTGGCCCGGCTCGGCTTGGCGTGCGTGGTCGATTTCCGCAGCGAGGCGGAGGTTCAGCGCCGTCCCGACCGACTCAATGGCCTCGACGTACGGTGGGTGAACCTGCCTATCGACAACCCCAGGAGCGCTAATTCGCTCTTCCTCGACCAGGAAGAGCTGTCGGAGTTGAGGGCCGAGATCATTCATCTTTGGCTCAAACGGGACTTCGACGCGGTGGTCAAGCTGGCCGATTCGCAGGGTCTCGACATCGCGGTCGACCGTGTGGGCCGGTATGTGAGCTTCGCCACCGATTTCGCCCCGACATTCGCGGAGTTCTTCGCCGAGTTGGTGGCGGCTTCGGACCGGCCCTTCCTGTACCACTGTGAAGGGGGCACCGACCGGACAGGAGTGGCCACCGCCTTGCTGCTGGGTGTGCTCGGTGTAGATCGCGAAACGGTGGTGGACGACTACCTGGCCACCAACACCGTGGTCGCCGACGAGATAGAGGAACTCCGCCGCTTAGCCCCGCCCTCACTCTGGCCGATTCTCGGCGCCCACGAACGCCAGATCCAAGCCTTCCTCGACCACATTGAGCTTGAGCTGGGTGGCATCGACCGCTACGCCCGAACTCACCTGAAACTCACCGACGAGACCATCGCCCTGCTCAGGTCGACCTACCTCAGCCCCGCCTAGTCAACCTCGAGGGATTCTCTAGTGGGTCTCCCGCCGGTGGCGGTGGGCGGCCAGTTGGGCGGTGAGCTCGTCGGGGGGTGTCTTGTTGGCCAGGGCCTCGAGCACCAGGTCTTGCTGTGATGGAGGGGTGAGGCCGCCGATGGGCACGTCGCGGTCGAGGTTGGTGGGGAAGGCATAGCCCTCGGCGCTAGCCGCCACCGCATAGGCAATGACCGAGGGATCAAGCCCCTCCTCCTGGCGGCGCAGCAGCACGGGGTAGATGGCGTTGACGATGCGCTCCCGGTCCACGGCCTCGGTGGCCCGGCCCATGGCCGAGGAGATCTGCAACAAGTTGGCCATCCGCCGCACGTCGTTGGTGCGGTTGTGGCCTCCGGCGTGGAACACCGCTGGGCTGAAGAACACCAGATCGCCCTTGTTCAGCTCGATCTGCACATGGTGCTCGGCGAAGTACTCGATCAATTCGGGGCGCCGCCACGCCAAATAGCCGAGCTCGTACTTGTGGGAGTGAGGCAACAGCATGGTGGCCCCCGTTTCCGGCGGCATGTGGCAGTGGGCTATGCCCCCTTGCAGGGTCAGAAGCGGCGACAGGCGGTGGGCGTGGATGGGATAGCGCTCGGCCACGTCGTCGGTCATGAACCCCACGTGGTAGTCCCGATGGGGCATCTGGGCGGCACCGCCGGGGTTGATGGCGTTCACCTGGGCAGTGATCTGGTAACCGGGGCCGAGCCAGGCCAACGAGGCCAGGTCGATCATGTCGCTCCCGTGGTAGTCCACAAAGGTCTCGGGGTCGGCCACGGCCAGCTTCTCCAGCGCATTCCAAAGCCGGTCGTTGGCCCCGGGCTCGGCGTAGTGGTCGCCCCCGCCGGTTCCGGCCTCACGCTCGTCGGCGATGATCTGCTCGAATTCCTCGGTGGCCCGGTCGACCACTGCGGGCTCGATGGCCCCGGTGATCACAATCACCCCTGGACCGTCGTGCAGCGCCCGGGTCAACTCACTGCGAACGGCGGCGGCCTGGTCCAGATCGCGTAGACCTCCCCGCAAATCCTCGGTGCGGTACACCAGCGCCCGATCCACCACCGCGTCGGCCAGGGGATAGTCGGGCAAGGCGACTTCAACCTCCACGATGGAGCGCAATTCGCCGAGGTCAAACCCCTCTCGGCTCGTGACCGCAGCCTCGCCCGCGGGACCTTGACGAGCTCCTAGAGGGGTGGGGGTCATTGTTGTGAAAACCTCATATCCGTTTTCTGGCAACGCTACTTCCGCTCTGTTAGCGTCGGCTCGGAAACCATCTCATCACAACAGGCAGTGACCTTGCAGGGGGATGTCATGAATCGCACAAAGTGGCGCAATCTCGTATTCGTCCTGGTCGCGGTATTTGCGCTGGTCGCAGCATCGTGCAGCAGTTCGGAGGATCCCGACGACGCTCCGGCTGCCGGACCGGCGCCCACCAGCGCTCCGGCCCCGGCCGAGGAACCCGCCGACGAACCTGAGCCTGCCGACGAGCCGGCCCCCGAACCCGCGGATGAGCCCGCTCCAGAACCGGCCGACGAGCCCGCCGATGAGCCCGCGGATGAGCCGGCCCCCGAACCCGAGCCGACGGAAGCTCCCACCCCAATCCCGGTGCCCGAGGGATCCACAGTGGGCATCACCGACAACTCCATCAAGGTCGCCATCTTGCGCAGCGATAGCAAGCAGCTTGAAGAAGCGGGCATCCTCCCCGACACCGGCGACATACCTCGCAACTACGAGGTCTTTGCCGAGCAGGTCAACGCCCGAGGAGGCGCGGGCGAACGCAACATCGAAATCGTGTTCCACCCCTATCCGCCGGGGGCGTCGGCCACCGACCAGCAGGCCGCCTGCATCGCCGCCACCGAGGACGACCAGGTGGCCATTGTCCACTTCGTGGGCGGGGTGACGGCCGAGACTGTGCTCTGCGCCACCGAGGGCCATGAGCGGATCGCCTACATGCTGTCGGGCATCCTGCCCCAGGAGATATACGACCGGTCCAACGGGCGGCTGTTCTCCCAGGCCATGACCACCGAGCGGCTGGTCGGGGCTTGGCCTGCCGTGGCCGAAACCCAGGGCCTGCTCGAGGGCCGCACGCTCGGCTTGATGCGAGGCGACATCGGCGAGCACGAGGTGGCTGCTGACGTGCTCAGAGCGGCATTGGCCAACGCCGGATACGAGCTGGCCGACGAAGTAGCCCTGCCCTGCCAAGGCACTACTTGTTCTCAGGTGGACATCGGCTTGGAGCGCATGCAAGCCGCCGACGTGGACACCTTGTTCTCCCTGGTGCCTCCCTCGCCGTTCGGGATCGCGGTTTACCTGGGAGCTCAGGATGACTACAGGCCACAGTGGCTGGTCAGCGATATCGAAAATCTGGTGTTTGCCTCAGTAGCCCAGGCGGTGTATCAGCGGAACCCCGACCCCACCGTTTTCTACGGCCTGTACGGGCTGAGCTACGGACTCGACCGACTGAGCCCCGACGAGCACACTATCGAGTGCAATGCCGTATTCACCGAGGTCACCGGCATCTCCTACGACCCTGAGGAAAACGAAGACGCCTGGAGTGCGGTGGGCAGCACCTGCCTGTTCATCAAGAACTTGGAGGCGGCGGCCAACTGGTCTCAGGAGACTTACGGCACCGTGAACCAGACCACGCTCATCCAGGGCTTCGAGTCGCTCACCGATTACCGTCTCGGCGACATCACCGGCTCTTGGAGCCCCACAAAGCACGACGCCCCTGATACAGTCACGCTCAAGGAGTATCGAGCCGACTGCGCCTGTTGGGTGGAGGTCGACGGCGCTCGCATGATGCTCGACCAATAGGCCAACTGCATTGAACTGACGGCGCGGTTGGCCCATCTGACGGGATGACCGAATCCCCAAGGTCGGAGACTCCGGCGGACCTGGTCGCCAGGGTCTTCGACGAAGAGGAGCGCCGCCAACGAGAGATCGCCGCCGCTGAGGCCGCCCAGCGCGGCCCGGAGGGCAGCTTCGACGCCGAACAGCTCACGCTGCGCCAAGGCCTGCGCCGGGGCGGTAAGGGGTTGATCGGGTTCATCGGCCTGCTCGGGTTCGTGGAGACGCTGGAAACGTCGGCCTTTGCGGTGATCGCGCCCGACATCCAGAAGTCACTCGACGTGTCCGACGGAACCATCGGCGCCATCGGGGGCGCCTTCGGCATCTTGTTCCTGCTGGGTTCCATCCCGCTGAGCTCGCTGGCCGACCGCATACCCCGCAAGCTGGTGGTAGGAGCAGCGATGTCGCTGTGGTCTATGGTGGTTATGGTCACCAGTGCCATCTCGAACGCGTTCTTGCTGTTCATCGCCCGCATGGGCGCGGGGCTCGGGCAGTCGTACTACATCCCGGTGGCCGGACCCATGCTGATGGACGGCTACCCGATCGGAGCCCGGGCCAAGGTGTTCGCCCTGAACGGCTGGTTCCAGATGGCCGGCCAAGCCCTAGGCCCCCTGGTGGCCGGGCTGGTGGTGCTGATCGCCACCGGCGACGAGGGCTGGCGGTGGGTGTTCCTCACCATGGGGATCATGGGTGTTCCCTTGGCCATCAGCGCCTTCTTTGTGCGCGAGCCCCGGCGGGGCAGCCACGAGATGCAGGCCGTGCTCGGCAAGGAGCTGGAGCAATCCGAAGACGAGCTGCCCATCTCGCTGTCGGTGGCCTTTGAACGGCTCCGCAAGATCAAGTCGTTCTACTACTACCTCACCGGGATGGCGGCCATCGGCTTCGCCATCTTCACCACCATCATCTTCATCAACCTCCATCTGGAGGACCACTTCGGGCTGACCGCGTTCGAGCGGGGCGTGTTCGGATCGCTGACCGTGCTGCCCGGCTTTGTGGGGGCCGCGGCGTCGGGTAAGCGAGCCGACGCCCTGTTCAAAGAGCACCCCTCCCGGGCCATGATCTTCATCGGCGCCCTGGTCGTCACCTTCGGCGCCATCCAGGTGGTGGGGATATGGATGCCCGCGGTGTGGCTGCTCGGGATATTCCTGGGCGCCTCCAATGCCTTTGCCCGGGCCGCCTTCGCCATCCTGCCCGGGGTGATCGCCTCGGTCATCCCCTACCGGCTCAGGTCCCGGGGCACCGCACTGGTGGGCATCTACATGTTCTTGTTCGGGGCGTTTCTGGGCGCAGTGATCACCGGCATGCTCAGCGATGCCCACGGCGAGCAGACCGCGATCACCGTCGTGATCCTGCCGGCCACGCTGGTGGGGGGAACGCTCATGGCCTATGGCTCCCGGTTCATCGAGGGTGACATCGCACTGGTCATCGAGGAGTTGCACGAGGAGCAAGACGAGGCCGAGCGCCTGAAGGGGGCCGATGCCGCCGACATCCCGGTGCTGCAAGTGCGCAACCTGGATTTCTCCTACGGCAAGGTGCAGGTGCTGTTCGACATCGGCTTCGAGGTGCGCCAGGGGGAGTCGCTGGCGCTGTTGGGGACCAATGGCGCGGGCAAGTCCACGGTGCTGAGGGTGGTCAGCGGACTGGGGGTGCCCCAGAGAGGAGTGGTACGGCTCCACGGGCGCACCATCACCTATGCCGACCCGGGGATGCGGGCCAAGATCGGGATCGTGCAGTTGGCCGGGGGCAAGGCCATCTTTCCCGGCTTGTCGGTGGAGGAGAACCTGCGCATGGCCGGGTTCCGCTACGGCCAAGCCGAACTAGAGCCCCGCCTGGAGCGGGCCTACGACCTGTTCCCGGTTGTCGCCGAGCGCCGGTCGGCCACTGCGGGAGAATTCTCCGGTGGGCAGCAGCAGATGTTGTCGCTGGCCATGGCGTTGATGCACGACCCGGAGATCCTGATGATCGACGAGCTGTCGCTCGGCTTGGCTCCCGTCACCGTGCAGTCGCTGTTGGAAGTGGTGGAGCGGCTCCGCGCCGACGGGCAGACCATGATCATCGTGGAGCAGTCGCTGAACGTGGCGCTGGCCGTGGCCGACCGGGCCATCTTCTTGGAGAAGGGGCAGATCCGCTTTGAGGGACCGGCCCAAGAACTGGCCGAGCGAGATGACTTGGCCCGAGCTGTCTTCCTCGGACAGTCGGGATCGGGCGGCTGAGCGTGCTGGCAGCCGCGCACGCTGTGTTGGGCACCGTGGACGGTGTTTTGGCCTTCACCGTCAGCCGCCAGCTCGTGTTCAACGGACTGGTCAAAGGCCTCACCTACGGGGTGATGGCCGTGGGCCTGGTGCTGATCTTCCGATCCTCGCGGGTGATCAACATCGCTCATGCCGAAGTCGGAGCGTTCGGCGGCGCGCTACTGGGGCTGCTGGTGGCCAAGTATGGCGTGCCCTATCCGATCGCGCTCATTGCCGGTTTGGCCGCGGGGGCCGCATTCGGCGGCATCATCGAACTCACCGTGGTGCGGCGCCTGGCCAATGCCCCCAAGGTGATCTTGTTCGTAGCCACCATGGGCGCCGCCCAAGTGGTGTTCCTCGCCGGCTTCTGGCTGCCCAACTACACCGCTATCGCCAGCTTCCCCACCCCGTTCGAGGGCCGCTGGGAGCTGTTCGACATCAGTATCCGCAGCGCGCAGTTGCTGGTACTGATCGTGGTGCCGGTGATCGTCGCCGCGCTGGCGCTGTTCTTGGAGCACACCAAGTACGGGACGGCCATCCGGGCCTCGGCTGAGAATCCCGACGCTGCCCGACTGTCGGCCATCAGCACCAAGGCCATGTCCACCGCGGTGTGGACCATCGCCGGGCTGTTGTCGGCCATCACCGCGGTGCTGGTCGCCCCGCTCAAGGGCCAGGGCACTGTCATAGAGGCAGCCACCCTGGGGCCGGGGCTGTTGCTGCGGGCCCTTGCCGCTGCCCTGATCGCCCGGATGCATTCGCTACCGGTGGCGCTTGTGGCCGGAGCGGTGATCGGCGGGGTCGAGACGGTGGTGCTGTTCAACTACTTGCAGGAACCTGGGCTGATGGACGCGGGGCTTTTTGTGGCCATGCTGGTGGCGGTGCTGTTGTACCACCGCCGACAGCGAGACAGCGAGGGGGCCCAGTCGATGTCGTTCGCCCCCCGGGTGCGGCCGGTGCCCCGCCAGCTGCAACAGCTCTGGTGGGTGCGCTATCTGCCCCAGATCACCGTCACCGTTGCGCTGGCGGTGGCCATTGTGCTCCCGCTGATTGTGACCCGCCCGTCGCGCCACTTCCTCTGGTCCCTCATGCTGTTGTTGGCCATCGTGGGGATGTCGCTCACCTTGCTCACCGGTTGGGCCGGTCAGCTCTCCCTGGGGCAGTTTGCCTTCGCCGGCCTCGGGGCCATGCTCACCACCGCCATGGTGCGGGGGGTGAACTTCTCCATCGGCGACAGCGAGTTCGAGCTGCCGGTGGTCCCGTTCGAGGGGGCGGTATTTCTGGCCGCCTTCGCCTGCTTGGTGACCGCGGTGGTGGTGGGTTTGCCCGCGCTGCGCGTCCGGGGGCTGTTTTTGGCCGTCATCACGCTGGGCTTTGCGATAATGGCCCAAAACTGGCTCCTCGAGCGCGATGTGCTCACCGGGGGCGACCTGGTGGTGCGACTGCCCCGGGCCCGGTGGGGCGATACCTTCGACCTTCGGTCGCAGCGCACCTACTACTACGTGTGCTTGGGGGTGCTGTGTCTGTGCGCCATCTTGGTGAGCCGCATCCGCCGCAGCGGGGTGGGGCGGTCGCTTATCGCGGTGCGCGACAACGAGCAGAGCGCGGCGGCGTTCACCGTGTCGCCCACCCGGATGAAGCTGGTGGCGTTCGCCATCTCCGGGGCGCTGGCCGGGTTGGCCGGCGGCCTCCTCGCCGGGCTGCGGGTGCAATTCGGGCCCACCGCCTTCTCCCCCGACGAGTCGCTGCGGGTGGTGGCCATCGCCGTCATCGGCGGACTGTCGTCGATCTGGGGGGTAGTCCTGGGCGCGTTGTGGGTGGTGGGCATCCCGTCGTTGTTCGCCGAGTCCGAGCAGGTACGCTTGCTCACTTCGGGAGCGGGCGTCCTGATCCTGCTCATGTATCTGCCCGGCGGGTTGATCCAGGTGGCCTATTCGATACGCGACGCCATCTTCGCCGCTGCGGCCAAGCGCATTCCCGACACCACCGTGGAGCGGGAACCCGCGCCCATCCCCGCCCGCGCCGTGTCGGCCGCTCTGGCCGACCGGTCTTCACCATCAGGGATTCCCGCGCTGGCCGCCACCGGGGTGTCGGTGCAATTCGGCGGAGTGCACGCGGTGGAAGACGTCGATCTCAGCATGCAGCCGGGGGAGGTGGTGGGACTCATCGGCACCAACGGCGCGGGCAAGACCACGCTGATGAACGCCGTTGGCGGTTTCGTGCCGTCGGTCGGCCAAGTGGAGATATTCGGCACCAACGTGACCAGGTTCTCCCCCAGCCGGCGGGCCAGCCTGGGGCTGGGTCGCACGTTCCAGCGGGCCGACCTGTTCCCCGATCTCAGCGTGCGGGAGACCATCCAGGTGGCACTTGAAGCCCGAGGCCGCTCCCAGGTCATCCCCACGTTGTTGGGGCTGCCCAGCGCCCGACGTCAGGAGCGAACCCGGCAGACTGAGGGCAATGAGCTCATCAGCTTCTTCGGTTTGGGGCGTTACGCCAACTCCTTCATCAGCGAGCTGTCCACCGGCACCCGCCGCATCGTGGAGCTGTCGTGCCTGATCGCGCTGGAGGCCCGGGTGCTGTGCCTGGATGAGCCCACTGCCGGGGTGGCCCAGCGGGAGACGGAGGCATTCGCCCCGCTGGTGCTGCGGATCCGTGAGGAGCTGGGAGCGTCGCTCTTGGTGATCGAGCACGATATGCCATTCATCATGGGCATCAGCGACCGGGTGTACTGCCTAGAAGCCGGGGCCATCATCGCCGAGGGAACGCCCGACGAGGTGCGCAACGACCCGCTGGTGATCGCCAGCTACCTGGGCACCGACGAGCGGGCCATTGCCCGAAGCGGCGCGGCCGCGTCCCGTGACAGACTCGATTCCCCACAGGAGACGAGCCATGACTGAGCTGGACAGCCGGAACTTCTTCACCGACCCCGAATTGGTGGCCGACCCCTACGGGTACTTCGACCACCTGCGCTCCCAGTGCCCGGTGCATCCCGAGCCCCACCACAACGTGATGATGATTACCGGCTACCGCGAGGCCATCGAGGTCTACAACGACAACCACGGCTTCTCAGCCTGCAACGCAGTGTCGGGGCCCTTCCCCGGATTCCCGGTGCCGTTGGAGGGCGACGACATAAGCGGTCTCATCGCCGAGCACCGCGACAAGCTGCCCATGTCGGATCAGCTCCCCACCATGGATCCGCCGGCCCACACCGCCCACCGGTCTCTGCTCATGCGGCTCATCACCCCCAAGCGCCTGAGCGAGAACGAGGAGTTCATGTGGCGGCTGGCCGACCGTCAGCTCGACGCCTTTATCGAGCAGGGCCAGTGCGAGTTCATCCGCGATTTCGCCCAGCCGTTCGCCCTTTTGGTGGTGGCCGATCTGCTGGGGGTGCCCGACGACGATCGGGACAACTTCACCCGGCAGCTCCTGCACCGACCCGAGGACCACGGCATCGGCTCGACCGACGAGCACGCCATGGCCCACAACCCCCTCGAGTTTCTCTACAACCAGTTCAGCGACTACATCGAGGACCGCCGGGCCAACCCCCGCGACGACGTGCTCACTGGCTTGGCCACCGCAACCTTCCCCGACGGCTCCACCCCCGAGGTGCTCGACGCAGTGCGTATCGCCGCCAACCTTTTCGCGGCCGGCACCGAGACCACCGTGCGGCTGCTCAGCACCATGCTGTATTTCTTGGCCGAGGATCCCGAGCTCCAGAGCCGAATCCGCAGCGACCGCTCGCTGATCCCCAACTTCGTGGAAGAGGCGCTGCGCATCGAGAGCCCGATCAAGGGCGACTTCCGCCTGACCCAGCGCCCGGTGACCGTCGGCGGGGTCGCTCTAGCGGCAGGCACCACGGTCATGGTGATCAACGGGGCGGCCAACCGCGATCCCCACCAGTTCCCCGATCCCCACACCCTCGACATCGAGCGGGACAACGCACGGTTGCACCTGGCCTTCGGCCGGGGCATCCACACCTGCCCTGGCGCCCCCTTGGCCCGGGCCGAGGCCCGGGTGAGCCTCAATCGCATCCTCGACCGCATGGCCGACATCCGAATGTCCGAGGCGACGCACGGTCCGCCCGGCGAGCGGCGCTTCGTCTACGTGCCCACCCACATCCTGCGGGGACTGGCCTTCCTCGGCCTCGAGTTCAACCCGGTGGGCGCCGATTCCTGATGAGGGTGTCGGTGGACGATGACGTTTGCGGTGGCCACGGCGTGTGTACAGCGCTGTGCCCCGAGGTCTTCGTGCTGGAGGACGCGGGCTATGCCCGAGCCGTGATGGAAGAAGTGCCCGCGGAGCATGAGGCCGCGGTGCGGGAGGCAGAAGTGCGGTGCCCCACCCGGGCTATCCGGGTGGATTGAGAGGCTTGGCGCGCTTGGAGGGACTCGAACCCCCGGCCTTCTGATCCGTAGTCAGACGCTCTAATCCAACTGAGCTACAAGCGCGGGCAGCAGCCAGTGTACCCGGCCCTTTGGACGTGGTTGCTACCGGATTGGCGCGATCACGCCTGTCGGATCGAGCGGGTGATTCATGACCCCACCCACCAGAGCAACCAGTGGACCAGAACCGAATGCGAAGAACCCCAACAACAGTGAGCCCAACACATTGGCGCCGGCGACTTGCCTAGTACCCATTTTTCGAAGGTTGCTAGCGGTGGTACCATATATAGCGTGATCAAAACAACCGTCTATCTGCCCGATTCTTTGAAGAAAGACGTGGAGCGCCAAGCTCAGCAGCGTTCGTGCTCTGAGGCTGAGGTAATTCGCCAGGCAATCCAAGACGCCGTATCGCGGCCCAAGCCACGGCCCGGCATAATCAGCGGCGACAGCGACTGGGCTGAACGAGTCGACGAACTCTTGGAAAGCTTCGGCGAACGGTGATAATCGCCGATACCAGCGGACTGATCGCCTTCTACAGCCAATCAGGGCAACAGCACGAACAAGTAGCGTCGTGGCTCGACAAGAATGACGACATCATGGTGGTCTCCCCCTACGTCATGGCCGAGCTGGACTACCTGGTCGCCACTCGCAAGAGCGTCGACGCTGAACTGGCCGTACTGGCCGAACTGACTGGCGGCGCTTACGAGCTGGCAGCAATGAGCGCAGATGATGTCGCCACAGCCAGGGACGTGATTGCCCGCTACCACGACCTCGGAGTCGGCCTGGCGGACGCCTCAATGGTGGTGCTGGCTGAGCGCTACCGGACGCGCACCATCCTCACCCTCGACCACAAGCACTTCAGCGTCATGCGCCCCCTCGGAGGCGGCCTCTTCAAGATCGCTCCCTAAAGGCAACTAGCCGGTCGAAGGGGACTACTCGGGCATCGGGCATCGCCTGGCAGTACGCCCACCAAGCCTCTATCGAAGGATCCACGCCAGCAGCCGCCCACCCGTTCGATCCCGTACCGTAGAGGAGCGTCCTCCTAGTACACGCCGGGGAAGATGCGGTAGGGCACCTTCTCCTGGTACTCGGCCCACTTCTCGGGGCCATACTTCTGGGCACATTCCTTGTCGTCGAAGCGCTGGCGGAAGGTGAAGAACGTGATGAGGAAGATGGCGTAAGTCCACGCCCAGAGAACTCCGAAGTGGCCGAACGACAGGGCGATTCCGATGCAGAGGAAGCCCTCGCCCAGGTAGTTGAAGTGACGAGCAGCACCCCAATAGCCACTGATCAAAATCTTGCGCTCGCCAGCCTGGATGTGCGTGGGCGGGATAAGCCCGAGGAAGTGGCGATCGGGGAACCGCTTGAACATGTACTTCTGCAAATTGGCCCCCCGCGAGATGCTCCATCCGATCACGAACAGGCTCGCCGATACCACGAGCCAGAAGTTCCTCCAGGCGTACGACATGTCGGGGTTGTCATAGGCGGCCATGCCCCACAGCGGAATGATGAAGATCCACCCGTAGACAACCAGTCCGCCCCACCACAGCTTGAAGCCGAGGTGCTCGTGGATCAGGTCGTAGGTGTAGAGCTGGACTCGCTCGAAGATGAAGTAGTCGAACACGTAGAACGTCATGAATGCCGCATACATGTAGACACCGGGGTTGGTGGCGGGGACGTTCTCGCTGTGCCACACGGCACCGGACAAGGCGTTGAGCGACAACATCGTGCCACCGACCACGTAGAACCACATCTTGATATCGATGCGCTCGCCGAAGAGCTGAAACTCCTTGGCCCTCCCTTCCCAGAGAGCCCACCAAATGTTCTGGATCTCACCTTTGGGCTGGCTCAACACCGACACGATGGCAAAGAGCGTGGTGAAGACCGTGCCCCCGAGCACTGCCCAGAGCGTGGACCGGTAGAACCAATCACGGTCCAGTCCGGTGACCTCTGTGGCCCACAGGATCTGGGCGATGACGAACACCAGCAGGCCGTTGAGCCGATAGGGGCGGGGCTGGCCGGTCTCGGGATTCTTGACGTAGCCGGTCACCTTCCTGGCCGGAAGTATGAGCTGGGCCGCAAAGAAGGCCGCGAAGAGGATCAGCGGCGTGAAGAACGCCCAAACCTTTTCCGATCCCGAGAGCTCAAATAGATGTTCGATGCCAAGTGCATCACCCATGGCCCGGATACTACTTCCGCATAGAGACATCCGTTTCCGCATAGAGACATCCGTCCGCGATGCTCGACGACCAAGCCGCCTACGGCGGCCGGGATGCCATGTAAAGATCGGCGGTATGCAGAGCAGTATTGATGTTGCTGAGGGCAATCGGCGCACCGAGATCGTGGAGGGCCCGGCGGGTCCCATAGAGGTGAAGATCGCCGGGGAGGGTCGTGCGGTGGTGCTGATCCCGTCAGTGGGCCGCGGGGCCGACGACTTCGACGCCGTCATCATCGGCGCCGGTGCTGCCGGTCTGTACGCCCTCCACCGGGTCCGCGGGCTCGGGCTGTCGGCCAAGGTCTACGAGAAGGGCGACGGGGTCGGCGGCACCTGGTACTGGAACCGCTACCCCGGCGCTCGGTGCGACGTGGAGAGCTGGGATTACTGCTACACGTTCTCCGAAAAGCTCGAACAGGAGTGGGAGTGGACTGAGCGGTTCCCCACCCAGCCGGAGCTGGAGCGCTACTTCAACCATGTTGCCGACCGCTTTGATCTGCGGCGGGACATCGAGTTCAACACCCGGGTGGATCAGGCCCGCTTCGACGACGACCAGAACCGCTGGCTGATCAGTACATCGAATGACGAGACAGTCTCGGCCCGGTTTCTCATATCGGCCGCGGGCTGCCTCTCAGAGGTGAACACGCCCCGGTTCGACGGCGCCGAGACGTTCGCAGGCCGACAAATCCACACTGCCCGCTGGCCCAAAGGCGGCATCGACGTCACCGGCATGCGGGTCGGCGTGATCGGCACTGGGTCAACCGCCGTGCAGACCATCCCGCAGCTGGCCAAACAGGCCGAGCACCTGTTCGTGTTCCAGCGCACCCCGCAGTTCGCCATCCCGGCCCGCAATCGGCCAATCGACGCCGACCAGCTTGAGGAGCTGAAGCACAACTACCGCGAGCGGTGGGAGCTCAAGAGAGCGAATCCGGTAGGCATGGGGCGTCGGCCTCCCGAAGTCTCATCGGCTCTCGAAGTCGACGAGACCACTCGTATCAGGATCATGGAGGAATCGTGGGCGCTGGGCGGGCCGGGCTTCGCCCGAACCTTCGACGACGTGATGACCAACGCCGAGTCGAATCAGCTCACGTCGCAGTTCGTCCGGGACAAGATCAGAGAGAAAGTCGCCGACCCGGCGGTGGCCGAGAGCCTCCTGGCCATCGATCACCCCCTCGGCGCCCGCCGCCTCATCGTGGAGATCGACTACTTCGAGACTTACAACCGGCCCAACGTGACGCTGGTGGACGTGGCGGCCTCCCCCATCACCGAGATCACCCCTCAAGGGCTGCGAACCGCCGAAGGCTCCTACGACCTCGACCTGATCGTGTATGCCACCGGATTCGACGGCATGACCGGAGCCTTGCTGGCCATGGACATCCGGGGAGTCGGCGGACTACCACTCCAGGCCAAATGGGCCGATGGAGCCGGGGCCTATCTCGGCCTGGTGGCGTCTGGATTCCCCAATTTCTTCATGATCACCGGCCCCGGCAGCCCCGCGGTGTTCAGCAACGTGATCTTCTCCATCGAACAGCACGTCGACTGGATTGCCAACTGCCTCGCCCACATGCTCGACCACGATCTCGACCGCATCGACGCCGACCCCGAAGCCGAGGCCCAATGGACCCAGCAGGTCCACGACATCGCCGCCCAAAGCATCGTCGGCAAGACGGATTCCTGGTGGACCGGGTCCAATATCGAGGGCAAGCCCCAAGGGGTCACCTTCTACCTCGACGGCACCCACACCTATCGCGAGATCTGCGAAGAAATCGCCGCCAACGGCTACGAGGGTTTCATCTTCAGCGAATCCACCAGCCCAGCCCGCACTTGAGGCCTTACGGGCCTTCGGCCGGATCGGAGGGCCGGATCGAGCGCACTAAGAGGATGCCGCCGGTCATCGTTATTCAGATGGAGTTGACAGAGTAGCGCATGAAGATATCATGCTAATATCATGCAATGGCGAATCTACAGGTACGGAACATGCCTGACCTCCTTCACGAACGGTTGCGCGAGCATGCCCGCGAGCGGAATTGCACCATGAGCGCAGCGGTACTCGGCGCTATCGAAAGGGAGTTGGCGCGATGGGAGTGGCGCAAGCACCTTGCCAATCGGCCAACTACAGACCTAGGGATGGACGTTGCCACCTTGATTGCCGAAGTGCGGGAGCTACGCGACGCAGAACTTGAATGACCGGCTACGTAATCGACGCCTCGGTGGCGGTCGAATACCTCCTGCGAACGCCGCTTGGGATCACGCTCGCCGACACCGTCGAAAACGCATCGTTAGCTGCCCCCGAATTGCTTGACCCAGAAGTGATGTCCGCACTGCGCCGTGCCGTGCTCACCGGTCGCCTTGACGAATCGCGAGCCGTGATGGCTCTGAGCGATCTAGCCCTATGGCCCATCGATCGCATCTCGCATCGGACGCTCGCCCTGACGGCCTGGGAGCACTACAGCAACGTCAGCGCCTATGACGCCTTCTATATTGCGGCCGCCCGCGCTATGGGAGTCCCACTGTTGACCGCAGATGGCCGACTGGCAAGATCAACCGGCCTCGACATCAGCGTCCACCACATACGAATGAGCTGAGACGCCCTGATTCTGACGGTGCGAAGGGTGCCGCTGCACCGTCGGCCGCTACGTGCCCACCCCGGCTCAGCAATGGAGTTCTATGGCACACTAAGGCCATGTTCCGGGTCACCCAGTTTTCGGACCTTCACTTCAGTACCGAGCCAGAAGGTGAGGCGCGCAACACCGACGACACCTGGGATGTGGTGTTTGCCGACGCCTTTGAAACGGGAAAGCCGTTACCCGATGTGGTGGTGCTTACCGGTGACATTGCGAATAACGGCACCGAAGCCGAGTACGCCAAGGTCGCTGACAAGATGGCCCGCCTCCCGGTTCCCGCCATCGTGTGCATTGGCAATCACGACAAGCAGCTTCCGTTCGATGCGGTATTGCCGCGGCCGGGGTTGAGCAACAGCCGCACGCTACGAGGCGGGAACTGGCTGTTCTTGTTCGCCGACTCCAACCTGGCGGGGCGGGACCAGCGCCCCGACGGCTCGCTGGTGGATTGTGCCGGGCGCCCCATCCACCAGTGCCCGTCGCTCTCGGTCAACATCGACTTTGAGAACTTCACCACGCTCCCGCCCGGATACCGCACCTACGAATTCTGCGACGACGGCTCGATCAACACCGAGGCGCATCTCGTGGGCGAAGACCGGTGGCCAAGCAGCCAGCTTCCCGAAATTGCCTGCCGCCTGCTGCGCGGCGAGATCAGCTACTGGGAGATGCAAGAGGAATGGCACGGCGTACACGCCCACTAGCTACGTAGGCGAGCGGTGGCCGAGCCGGATGGCCGCAACGGCTAGGACAAGCCGACAGCTTGCTCACGGCTGATACGGGAGCGACGAGTGATGGAGCACGATGCGCAGCACGCCGTCGGCGTCCTTCTTGTAGCCGAAGCTCTTGTCCACCGTGGTGACCTGGCCGTCCTTGTCGGTCATCGTCACCGACCCCATCCAAATGGCGACGTCGCCGTCAGTGAAGGTTGCCGCGGTCTCAGACTCGACGTCTCGCCATCCCTTGAGGCCGAACCCGCCGTCGAGGGGATACTCCGGGTCGTGGCCGACGAAATAGGACAGCGCTCCCCGTTTGGTGGGCCGGAACGTCTGCTCGCCGCTGGCCATGGTCGGCTTGAACAGCACCGGCCCCAGGTCGTACCCGTACACCTCATCCAAAACACGAGAGGCGACCGCACGGGCACCATCGATCCCGTCTGCCTCGTAGGCCTGAGCGATTGCGACCAGACCGATTCCCCAGGCATTTCGGGCCGCCGTCAACTCAGATTCAGCAATTGGCATGGCACGCTTCCTTGCTCATTGTCAGTCGTGTCCACGCCGACGAGGCTACCCAGACGCCATGGGCGTAACCCATCCATCCCACCGGCTGTCATCCTTGGCGGTGGGGCACGGGTGGCGCTTGGCTGAGTTCCGAAGTCTCCTAGAGTAGATGTGGATGAAGGCTGCATCGCAGTGGCCGGCGCCTACAGCTCCGATAATACGATCACCGTCGGCCCGCTGGCCAACGAGCTCGAAGTGCCCCTCATCAGCTGGTGCGGGACCGAGCGCTTCCACGGTGACTACTGCTTCCGGCTCGGCAATGGTGACTGTGGCGGCGATGCCGCATTGGTGGTCGGCTGGTTGAAAAAGCACGGCCATGAGCGGGTCGCCGTGATCAGCGAGATCTCGCCCAACGGTGAAGAGTATTTCCGCTTTTTTCGCCAGGAGTGTCGGCGCCGGGGTGTGTCGATTGCCGCAGTGGAGACCGTGACCCAGACCCCGGCTGATCTGGCCGCCAACTTGGCCCATCTCCAGCGGGCCGAGCCCGATGCCCTCATGTTCTATCTGATGGGATTCGACAAGTTTGAGGGCTGGGTTGGCATTGACCAGTTCCACCCCTACAACCCGCTTGTGAACGGATTCTATGTTGAGGAAGGCGTCGCGGATGAACACCACCTCGTGTTCCACAATGGCCTCGCGCAGCGACTTCTTGGCGTCGTCGTCCATCGAGACGAGGTCGACACCGGACAGCTCAGCCCCCAGCGACCCTGCAACGGGAGTGACCTTCATTCGGGCTTGCTCCTGGTCATGGCTCTCTCCTTGCCAGTCCGTCTACGAGCAGATCGACATGGGTCGCAAACAACTGGTCGGTGTCAATTAGCTCAGTCGGAGCCTTGGTGTGGCCCAGCTCGACAGCGGTGTGGCCGATCACCGACCACATAAGCAACCGGGCCAAATCAACAGCCCCGGGGCGGTCGTACCCAACAGTGCGGGTCTTCTCAATCAGCGGTTCGGCAGCGGCAACCAAATACTTGCGTCCGGCCCGCAAGAACAGCCGATGGTCAGGTACAGCTAGCAGACGCTCACGTAGACGATGGCACCACCTCCGGGCGTAGTCGGTCCAGTGCTCATACTCGCCAACCGGCAGGAAAAACTCGGAACCGATCCTGGCCGCCATGGCATCGAGCAGGGCGTCTTTGTTGCCGATTCGGTTGTACAGGGGAATGGGCGACACCCCCAGCTCAGCAGCGACCCGGCGCATGTTCACGTTGTCGAGCCCTTCGGTGATGAGCACGGTCATTGCCGCATCAACCATGTCTTCAGCAGTGAGGGCAGCCGCCGCTGCACGACTGAGCCTGGGCATTGGCACGCTCCTTAGATTACAGCGTTATCTATAGGCCGGACAATGGTGGATACCCATTGGCAGGTCCATCGATGGAAATCGCGAAGTTAGGTTAGCTCCGGTCGATGATGATGGATTCGTCGCCGGTCGGAAGGTAGGCGGTCTCCGGCTCGAGTTCGGGATAGGCCTCCCGGAAGACCGACATGCACCGCTCCTGGAAATCAGGGTTCTCGAACATGGCCTCTGAGGGGATAACGCCACAAGAATCGCGACGAGCGACCACTTCAATTTCCGTATTGGAAATTCCCCCATTCTCTTGCTCGTCTTGCTTCCTTAATTGACCGCAAGATCCTCGCGATCACGTAGTGAAAGACGATACTGGAATTCGCGGTAACTCGGTCATGCTCTCCATCCGGGCGAAGCTCACTCCGGTGGCTCAGATGTGAGGATGGCTGGAATGTCTCGTCGGGCGTGCAGGACGCGCCAGATGTCTATGTGATTGTCATCAGGCACGTAGAAGATGAGGTAGGGGAACTTGCGTAGAGGCCAACTCCGCAAGTCTGGAATCTCAAGTTCATAGGAGAATTGGAGCGACCCGGTGAGCGGGTGGCGACGGAGGTGCTCGATTGCAGATTCGAGTTGATCGATGAAATCGACTGCGGTTTCCGGGCCAGTTTGGTCGCGGTAGTAGCTCAACGCGGAGGCAATGTCGGCCGTCGCAGCGGCGCGGAGACTGGCTTGCACTGGCGTGAACTCAGGAGCTGGCTTGGGCCTGAGTTCGGAGCGCTGCGAAGTAGTCGGAGTCGGCGTTGGTGGCGACGGGGGAACGGGCGCCTTCAAGGAGGGCGTTGCGAAGCTGGAGACGGCCGTGGTCTCGTCGGATCAAGTTGCGCACGTATTCGCTTGTCGAGCCGTAGTTGCCGTCGTTGACTTGGGAGTCGACAAAAGACTTGAGGTCATCAGGGAGTGACACATTCATCGTGGTCATCACTCAAAGTGTACTGCTTTGGCAAAGCTTGCCAAAGCAGTACACGATCTCCGGCTACTCTTTGGCTGATAGGCGGAGTAAGCGAATTACCATTGTCGCGGAATTCACTAGTAGGCCGCGAGGGGGAAGTGATGCGTCGAGGGAGATGGCTGGCCCTTGTGGTTGTGGTGGGGATGTTGCTGGCAGGGTGTGGTGGGGATTCAGACGGGTCTCCGCCCGATTCGGCGGGCCCGAGCGACCCGACGGCAGCTCCTGAGCCCGCGACCGCCCCCGATAGCGACAGCGCCGCCCCAGAGGAGGCGGGCGATTCAGCCACTGCCGACAGAGATTCTGAGCAGAGCAGCACGGCCGAGAGCGGAACTACTGAGGAAGACACCTCCTCCGCGAACGATGGCTCTGAAGAAAGCGGCGCCGTGGAAAGCGGCGCCGTAGAGAGCGACGAGGCCGAAGAAGAAGTTGTCGAGCTGACGGCGACTGCTCGGGGCGTGACCGCCGACACCATCACGCTGGGTGTTGCCATCACCGACGTGACCGTCTTTGCCGATGTGGGCGACATCCTGGCTCGGTATCAGCCGTTGGTCGACACCACCAACGCTGCCGGCGGGATCAATGGGCGTCGGGTGGAGATCATCACCGAGCAGTGGGACATCCTCGATTCGGTGGCGTTCGAAGCGGCCTGCGTGGCTCTCACCGAAGACAACGAGGTGTTCTTGGTGCTCGGCTTTATGCCCGCTGGCTGGGGCAGCATCTTCTGCTACATCGACCTCAACGAGACCATCGTCATCAACACCGCCGACTTGGATCAGCAGGATCTCGATATGAGTGACGGGCGCTTGATCACCACCCGCCCGTACCAGTTCGGCTCGCTGCTCGCCGGACTGGAACTGTTGAGGCCCGAGCTTGAGGGAGCCAGGGTGGTCATCTACGGCGCCTCTGTCGACGGGCGGATCGAGACCGCAGAAGAACTGTTGCGCAGTTTCGGGGCCGAGATTGTCGAGGTCACCAGACAGCAGGTCGGCGGGGAGGATCTAATCGCTGCGGAGGCCGAGATCGACATCCACGTCGAGCGGTGGCGGACGCGCAATCCCGATTGGATCATCAACGTTGACGGCGCAGTGGCCGGAAGCCTGCACGGCCTTGAGCGGGCAGGGCTGACCGACTGGAACATCGTCACTCCGTCCAACGATGCGCCTAGCAATAACGCGATGGGCGCCGATCTGAGCGTGTTTTCCAATCTGATTGCCACCGGTGAGCCCGGCGCCGAAGAACTGGCCGCCCAAGGCCTTTATGGCATTCCCGAGTGCTTCGACATCATCAACGAGGCGACCGGTCAGGGCTTGGGGACATCGGGCAAACCCGAAGACGCCCAAGCCGGGACCGCGATCGAAGTTTGCGCGGCGTGGGACGTCTTTGTGGCGCTGGCCACAGCCGCCGGGCCCAACCTCACCCCGGAGAGCTTCCTCCAGGCCGGCTACGACCTCGGAACATTCCCCATGACGGGGTCGCCCAGCGGGTCACTCGCCCCCGACAAGCCGTGGGTGTCCAACGCCCAGCCGGCGCTCTTCGTCTACGACGCGGAGCTGGATGCCTTCGTTCCCCGCTGAGATGCACGGCGTGATCCCGATGAGCCTCATCGGCTGGCGCGGAAGGTGTGGGATTCGAACCCACGGTGACCCGGAGGCCACAACGGCTTTCGAGGCCGCCCCATTCGTCCGCTCTGGCAACCTTCCACTCTTCAGGATAGTGAGCGGTGTCGGCAGCCTCCCAGCCCATATCCTGACCCCGTGACCGATGATCGCCAGCTCATGGATCTGGCGTTGACCGAGGCCCGGCGGGCTGCTGAGCGCGGCGAGGTGCCCATCGGCGCAGTGGTGGCCATCGACGGGAAGGTGGTGGCGGCTCGTCACAACGAGCGGTTGAGTACCAACGACCCCACCGCTCACGCCGAGGTCCTGGCTCTGCGGGACGCGGCCGCGGCCCAGGGCACGTCTCGGCTCGACGGAGCGGTGCTGGCCACCACCTTGGAACCGTGCCCGATGTGTGCCGGCGCGGCAGTGATGGCCCGGGTGGCCCGGGTGGTGTTCGCCGCCGAGGACCCCAAGGCGGGGGCCTGCGGAACCCTCTACAACCTGGGCGCCGATCCCCGGCTCAACCACAACTTCGAGGTGGTTGCCGGCATCGGCCGAGACGAGTCCGCTGCCCTGCTCCGGGAATTCTTCGCCGAACGCCGCTGAATCAACGCCGCTTCTTGGTGCGGGCGCTCCTCCGCTGCTGGGCCCGGTCTGCCCCCCGGCGGCGGGGCCAGAACAGCCAGACGACTAAGACCACGGCCACGGGGATTATCACTATCAGCGCCACGGTGGCCCCGCTGATGCCGTCACCGCCGCCCGACCCTTCGGCCGCCGACTCGGGAAGCCACTCGGGTGGGGCGGCAGCCGGGTCGTAGGTGAACTCCCACTCCTCGGTGGCCCAGTCCCCGTCGCTTTGGTCCAGCAGCTCCCAGATCACCTTGTAGGTGCCAGGCTCGGTGAGCGGGTCGAAGTGGCCCCGCACCAGGTGGCCGTTCACCTCTATGCCCGTCAGAGCGAGGGTGCCGTCGGGATATTGCAGCGCCACTCCGTTCTGATCGTCGGGCTGAATGGGCTCTCGGAACTCCATCTCCACCCGGTCGACCACGCCGCCCACCGTTTGACCGGGCTTCGGGGCCGACCGGCGCATCTCGGCATGGGCCGCGGCGGTGTCACTGAACACGACCAACAGCGAGAGCAGCAGTGCCAAAACGATGGCGATGGCCACCACCAGCGCCACTGCCTTTTGGGTCCGAGCCCGCATTTCCCAACCCTACGACCCAACTTGGCCCTCCAAACAGCCGACTGTCACTGGTGGGGCGTATCGTGCAGACAGTGCATGCGATGGGCGGCGCCCACGGCGCCATCGGCCACGACCCAACCGGGGTCAAGGGCAAGCAGATAGCCGGGCAGACGATTCGCCGGGTGGCCGGCTTTGCGCGCCCCTACCGGGCCATGCTCATCGGGTTCGTGGTGGTGCTGCTGTTGGGGGCGCTGCTGTCGCTGGTGCCCCCGCTGCTGTTCCGACAGATCATCGACGAGGCCATCGAGAACCGCGACCGTGGCCAGGTACATCTGCTGGCCGGGATCATCGTGTTGGCCGCCTTCGGCGAGGCGGCGCTGTCGTTTGTCGAGCGCTACTGGTCGGCCCGCATCGGCGAGGGGCTGATCTACGACCTGCGGGTGAAGCTGTACGACCACGTGCAGCGGATGCCGATGGCGTTCTTCACCCGGGTGCAGACGGGATCGCTCATCAGCCGCATGAACAACGACGTGATCGGGGCCCAGCGGGCGTTCACCGGCACGCTGGGGTCGGTGGTGTCCAACACCATCGTTTTGGCCACGACGCTGGTGGCCATGTTCCTGCTGGAGTGGCGGCTCACGCTAATGGCGCTGGCCCTGCTGCCGGTGTTCATCTTGCCCACCAAGCGGGTGGGGCGAAAGCTCCAAGCCCTCACCCGGGAGTCCATGGAGCACAACGCCTCCATGAACACGGTGATGACCGAGCGGCTGAACGTGTCCGGGGCGCTGTTGGTGAAGCTGTTCGGTCGCCACAACCAGGAGCGGGACGGGTTCGGATCAACCGCCGGACGGGTGCGAGACATCGGGGTGCGCAGCGCCATGTACGGGCGGACGTTCTTCATCGCTTTGAGCCTGGTGGGGGCGGTGGGCGCGGCGGTTCTGTACTGGGTGGGGGCCCAGCTGGTGATCTCCGGGGCCATCACCGTGGGGACCCTGGCGGCCATGGGGCTGATGGTGGTGCGGATCTACACCCCGCTCACCAGCTTGACCAACGCCCGGGTGGACGTGATGACCGCGCTGGTTTCGTTCGAACGGGTGTTCGAGGTGCTGGACACCCCCAACCCCATTGCCGACCGGCCCAATGCAGTGGCCTTGCAACAGCCCAAGGGGCGCATCGATCTGGCCGATGTGACCTTCACCTATCCGCCCAGCGACGACCGGCTGGCCTCGCTGCAAACCGACACCGCCGCCCCGGAGGCAACCGGCCAGCCGGTGCTGCGCCACGTGTCGGCAGTGATCGACCCAGGGCAGTTGGTGGCGCTGGTGGGGCCGTCGGGAGCGGGCAAGACAACCTTGGCCGCGCTGTTGACCCGGCTTTACGACGTGGACACCGGGGCGGTGCTGATCGACGGAACCGACGTGCGCGACGTGGCCCAGGAGTCACTGCGGGCCTCAATGGGGGTGGTGCCCCAGGACCCCCACCTGTTCCATGAGACGGTGGGCGACAACCTGCGTTACGCCCGGCCCGGCGCCACCGACGCCGAGATGGAGGCCGCCTGCCGCTCGGCCCACATCCACAACCTCATCGCCTCGCTGCCCCAGGGCTACGACACGGTGGTAGGCGAGCGGGGATACCGCCTGTCGGGCGGTGAAAAGCAGCGGCTGGCCATCGCCCGGGTTCTGCTCAAAGACCCGGCCATCGTGGTGCTGGACGAGGCCACCAGCCACCTCGACAGCGAGAACGAGGCGCTGGTGCAGCAAGCGCTGGGGATTGCCCTTCAAGGTCGAACCGCAGTGGTGATCGCCCACCGTTTGTCCACGGTGACCAACGCCGATTTGATCTTGGTGCTCGACCAGGGGGAGTTGGTGGAATCGGGCCAGCATGAGGATTTACTGGCTGCCGACGGGCTGTACGCCGAGCTGTATCGCACCCTGGTGCGCAACGAGAAGCGGTCTCCCGCTGAGAGCACGGCATGAGCCTGTTCGACTCCGCTGATCCGAGGGCCACCGCCGGCCCGGTGACGTTCACTGTCGCCGAACTGGCCGACCGAATCAAGCGGGTGCTGAGCGACGCCTTCGGCGACGAGCTGTGGGTGGAGGGCGAGATCCGCAACCTGAGCCGGGCCCGCAGCGGGCACATGTACTTCGACCTGGTGGAGCCCGACCCCGACAACGGCGCCAGCAAGCAGCCCGAGGCGTCAGTGTCGGTGGCGCTGTTCCGATTCAACCGCGAGCGGGTGGAGGAGACGCTGCGCCGCCACGGCGGCATGGCCATGGAAGACGGGATGAAGATCCGCATCCTGGGCAAGTTGGACTTCTGGCCTCCCGGAGGCCGCCTCCAGTTGTACATGTCGGGCATCGACCCCAACTTCACGCTGGGTGAGATGGAAGCCGAGCGGCTGCGCCTGTTGGAAAAGCTGCGCGACAAGGGCCTGTTGGCCAAGAACCAGTCTGTCCCCTTCCCCGTAGCCCCGCTGCGGATCGGATTGGTGACCTCCAACGGCAGCGCGGCTCATCACGACTTCTGCGACGAGCTGGTGAACAGCGGCCTGGCCTGGGAGGTGTTGCTGGCCGATACCCCCGTGCAGGGCGCCGACGCGCCTCCGCTTATCGCCGCGGCTATAGCCGCGGTGGGGCGAGCCGGAGTGGACGTGATCGCGGTGGTGCGAGGGGGCGGGGCCCGAACCGATTTGGTGGCCTTCGACAGCGAGGCGGTGGCCCGGGCCGTCGCCAACGCCCCGGTACCGGTGGTGTCCGGGATTGGCCATGAGATCGACCGGACCATTACCGACGAGGTGGCCCACGAGGCCCAGAAGACGCCTACCGCCGCGGCGGTGTTCATCGTGGGCGTGGCTCGGGCCCATTTTCAGGCAACAGAGGTGGCGTGGGATGGAATTGCCGAGTGGGCCCAGCGGCTGGTGGATGACGCCAACCGGCAATTGATCGCGGTGGGCCAAACCACGGCTCGAACCGCCGAGGCCCATTTGCACCAGGCAGGCAACCGGCTTCAGGGCCGGGCGGGGCGGGTCCGAGACTCGGCCGAGACCCGAACCCGGGGCGAGACCCGCCGAGTGGACAACTGTGCGGGGACCATGCGCCACCGGGCCGCCGCGGCCATTGTCGATGGGCGGCGCACCTTGGAGCGGAAGAAGTCAGGTGTGGTTGCTCAGGCTCTGCGAATCCCGAGGGCGGCGACCAAGGAGCTGGTCAACCTGGAGGGCCGGGCTCGCCTCCTCGATCCCCGGGCAATATTGGCCCGCGGTTGGTCGATCACCCGTCATGACGGCAAAGTTGTGCGCAGTCCATCGGCAGTTGCCGCAGGCGATGAACTGGTGACCACCTTGGCCGAAGGCGAGCTGCACAGCACCGTGTCGGAAGACAAATGAGGAGCACGAGACGATGAGCACACAAGAGATCGGCTACGCCGACGCGCTGAGCGAGCTTCAGCAGATCCTGGGCGAATTGGAGGCCGAGGACATCGACATCGACGTGCTGGCGGTGAGGGTCGAGCGGGCCGCGGAGTTGATTCGGGTGTGCCGGGGGCGGATCAACGACGCCGAGGTGCGAGTGAAGGAGATCGTGGCCGGACTGGATCAAGAGGACGACGAGCCCTCCCTGAGCGAGGAGAGCGAACCTTGCCCATAGAGAATCTCGACTCAGTCGACGCCTTCATCGTCTTCGATTTGGCCGACGCACCCGAGTCAGTGGGCATCGTCCGGTCGGCCCGTAAAATCCTGCCCGGCGGAGCCAGCGACCTGGCCCGGTCGATGACCTACGCCTTCGCCACCTTCGAGATGCAACGCAGCGGGGCCTCGGCGGGGGTCAACGCCGTCGACGACGACCGGGCCGACGCGGTGGCCAAGTTCACCGCCGAGATTGCCCCCATGGTGGCCTCGGGCCGCTTCCTGCCCGAACCCGGCACCCGGGTACCTCGAACCGCCCTGGAGTCATTGGCGGAGGCCGACTCCCGGGCCGCGATAGGCGACGTGGCCGATCAGGCGACTGTTGCCGGCGTGGTGGCCGCAGCGGCATCTGCGGCCGGCGGGTTGGACGGCCGCACCGTGTCCATCGAGGGCTCAGGACCGATTTGCGACACCTTGACAGTCGCGGTTGAGGATCAGGGCGGCACGATGGTGGAAATGAACGGCCAGGTCGACGTGCTGTTCGCCGGCTCCAAGATGGGGGCCATCGACCACACCGCAGCCGAACAACTCCAAGTGGGCACCCTGGTCCCCTACGGTCCGATCCCGGTCACTGCTAGGGCCCTGGCCATCCTCGGCCGGGCCGGCACCATTGTGGTCCCCGACTTCATCGCCACCGCCGGATCGCTGTTCGCCTGGTGGCCCACCGGCGACCCTACCCCCGAGGCCATCGCCGCCAACGCCGCCGCCCAGATCACCGCTTCTCTTGAGGAGATCGCCGACCATCCCGACGGCCTCTTCCTGGCCGCCGCCTACCGAGCCGAGTCGTTCCTGGCCACCTGGCAAGACTCCCTCCCCTTCGGCCGCCCCCTGGCGTCGTAGGGGCTCAACGCTGCTAGCCGCTGCGGGGGATTTGATTGAAAGGGAGGTCTCGGTCGGCGGCGAGTTCGCGGGGCATGCCGAGGAGCCGCTCGCTGATGATGTTGCGGGCCATCTCGGTAGTGCCCCCGCCAATGCAGGTCTGCTGGCGCTGGACGAATTCCACGCCGTAGGAGCCGGTGTCCTCGCCCTGATTCCACACCAGAGCCCGATCGCCGTGCAGCTCCATGGCCACTGTCAACCGGTCGGCTCGGGACACGCCGTGGAACAGCCGCACCAGTGATCCGGCCGGCGCCGGGAAGTAGCCGCTCTCGATTCCCTTCACCACCCGGTTGGACAGCAGAACCTCCACCCGGCTGAGCGTCTCAGTCTCCCCCAGCTGCTGGCGCTGACGGCCCACGTTGCCGCCGAAGTCCCGGGCGATGTCAGCCAGATCATCGAGCCCGTCAGCCGACCGGCTCCGGTGGCGGCCTTGGGTGTAGGGAGAGGCATTGCCCACCGCGGCCCGCTCGTGGAACAGCAGTCGGCTGGCCACCGTCCACCCGTCGTCCACCTCGCCCACCACGTTCTCGGCGGGAATGATGACGTCGTTGAAGTACTCCTGGCAGAACTCCTCGGTGCCGTCCACCATCTGGATAGGGTGGATCTCGATGCCCGGGTGGTGGATGGGCACGATGAACATGGTGAGGCCCCGGTGCTTGGGCACCTCCCAGTTGGTCCGAGCCAGCATGAGGGCGTAGTCGGAGCGCTGAGCAAACGTGCTCCAAATCTTGGAGCCATTGATGACGAATGTGTCGCCGTCTCGGTCGGCCCGGGTCAAGGCCCCGGCCATGTCGGAACCGCCGCTGGGCTCGGACATGAACTGCACCCACAGTTCATCGCCCCGGATCCACGCCGGGATGTAGCGCTGCTTCTGCTCCTCGGTGCCGCACTCCAGAATGGTCGGCCCGCAGATCGACAGGGTGGGCACGCTGAACAGAATGGGCATGTCGAAGTCCATGCTCACGTCATCGATGATCCGCTGGTGGGCGATGGTCAGGCTCTGACCGCCATACTCCTTGGGGTAGCACACCGCGGCGTATCCCCCGTCGGAGAGCCGGCGTTGAAGCTCCCGATTTCGGGTGCTCTTCAAATCGTCGTCATGGGTGGGGTGCCAGGGGTTGACCGGGTCGCGCCGGGCCATGTTCTCGTTCATCCACGTCTCAACCTCGTCCCGGTACTCGGCCAACTCGGCGGGGTCGGTGGCGGCGTACACGAAGTCGTCCATCGTCTCCTCCTAATACCCGACCATTTCCGACAGGGCGTCGCGATGCTCGGCTGGGGTGCCGAACAAGCCCCGGTTGACGGTGGCCCGGCGCAGGTACAGATGCAGGTCGTGCTCATAGGTGACCCCGATGCCGCCGTGAATCTGCACGCAGTCCTGCATGAGCTCCACCGAGTGGTCGCCCACGTACGACTTGGCCACGCTCACCATCCGGGCTTCGTCGTCGCCGGCGGCCAGGGCATTGGCGGCCCCGTCCACCGCGGCCTGGGAGGCCTCCGACCACAGCTTCATGTCGGCGAAACGATGCTTGAGGGCCTGATACGAGGCCAAGGGCCGCCCGAATGAGTACCGGTCGAAGGCGTACTCCACGGTGAACTCCAGCACTTTGGCCGCCGACCCGGCGTTGTCGGCACACTGGAGCAGCACCGTCACCAGGCGCTGGCGCTCCACATCGGCTTCAACGGCCACCCCCGGTTCGCCCACCATAGATTCAGGCCCGACGGCTACTCCTTCGAAACGCACCTCGGCGAATCGCCGGCCCAGATCGAGCGAGTCCTGGGGGGTGACGGTGATGCCAGGAGCATCAGACGGCAGAAGAAACTGGGCCAAACCATCGGGAGTCCGAGCGGTGACCAGCAGGTGATCCGCCTGCGCTCCAGCCTCCACCGCGGTCTTGGTCCCGGTGAATGCATAGCCACCGTTCGACGGGACCGCTGCGGCGGCCACATGGCCGGCGGTCCAGTCGCCGCCCGGTTCGCAAAACGCCCAGGCCAGCACCACTTCGCCAGCCATGACCCCCTCAAGCAGCGATTGCTGATCGTCGGTGCCCGAACGGCCCAGGGTGTCGGCCACCACGTTGGTGGGCATGAATGGCCCCGGCACCACACCCCTGCCCATCTCGTCGGCCACGATAGTCAAGTCAACGATCGGGCGCCCCGAGATGCTGCCGCCGCCTAGTGGCTCGGGCACCATCAGCGCGGTCCAGCCCAATTCAGCCGCGGCCCGCCACCAACTCCGGGGGCAGCCGTCGGGCAGGTCGTGCCACTCCCGCACCACGCTGACCGGAACCTCGGCCTCGATGAACCGACGAGCCGTATCCCGGAAGAACTCCTGATCGTCGCTCAGATCGACTCTCACCGGGGCCATTCCACCACGACAGCGCCAACCGGTCACATCGAGACGGGTATTGGATCGCCCTCTCAGAATTGAGGCCATTACGATTGAAAGGTTCGGGGCTGTAGCTCAGCTGGCTAGAGCACCTGCTTTGCAAGCAGGGGGTCGTGGGTTCGAGTCCCATCAGCTCCACCAATGGCGACGACGTCCACCCTGCCCCCCTCTGCGCTCGACAGCTACCACGCTCAAGGGTTCTTCATTTTGGACGAATTTGCCCCGGCCAAGGTAGGCCACCGGATGCTCGACGACGTGATTGGCGTGGTGCGCGGGGTGGACGAGTCGGGGATCACCCCGGAGGGCATGCATGTCGCCCCTGAGTCCCAGGGGAACCTGAGCGGCGACCGCCCCGAAGACACCGTTTCGAAAGTGTTCACCCTGCACGACCGGCCGGCGTTCCTGTCGTTCCTGCACGATGAGCGGATTACGAGGATTTTGCGCGACCTGATCGGCCCCGATGTGGACTGCTTCTTGTCGCAGTTCATCTTCAAGAACCCCGGCGCCTGGGGCCAGCCCTGGCACCAGGACAGCTACTACTTCCCGTTCGAACCGCCCCGGCCCATCGTGGGTTTGTGGCTGGCGGTGACCCAGGCCACCCTGGAGAACGGCTGCCTGCACATCCTGCCCGGCAGCCACGCCGAACCGGTCCACGAGCACGTCCTCGACCGGAGGCCCAATGCCAATCTGGGCTATGTGGAGATCGTCGACCACGACATGTCCGACCGCCAGGCGGTCATGATGCAGCCGGGTGACCTGCTGGTGTTCGACAGTCACTTGATGCACTGCTCCACCGACAATGTCTCTGACGGCATCCGAGCCGCCATGGTGTACCACTGCTGCGCGGCGGGCACCGTCGACTTGGGTTTCGAGCATCTCGACGGGTTCAAGAACCCCATATACCGCTTCGACCCCCTGCTTCGCGACGGCCAGCTGGTGGTGTAGTGGCCACACCAACCGCCACCGTTCTGGTTGATTCCCGGCGTACCACGGGGGTGGTGGACGACCGGGTGTACGGGCAGTTCTTGGAGAACATGGGACGAGCGATCTACGGCGGGGTGTTCGAGCCGGGCTCGCCGCTGGCCGACGCCGACGGGTATCGCACCGACGTGCTGGAAGCGGCCCGGGAACTGGCCCCGCCGGTGCTGCGGTGGCCGGGTGGGAACTTCGCCTCGGGCTACCACTGGCGCGACGGCATCGGGCCGACCGAAGACCGTCCCGCCCGGTTCGATCTGGCCTGGTCGATGCTGGAGACCAACCGGTTCGGCACCGAGGAGTTCTTGGCCTACGCTCGACTGCTGGGCGCCCCTCCCTATCTCAACTTGAACGCCTCCACCGGGACAATCGACGAGGCCCTGGAGTGGCTCGCCTACTGCAACAGCGATCTGCCGGTTCCCGAGGTGGCGCTGCGGCAAAGCGGACCCCATCCCGATCGCCACGACGTGCCCATTTGGGGCATCGGCAACGAGAACTTCGGGTGGTGGCAGCACCTGCACACCTCGGCCGGTTCCTACGCCGAGTTGGCCCGGGAGTGGGGCAAGCTGCTGCGGTGGGCCGACAACCGCATCTCGCTGGTGGGGGTGGGCGCCGACGACCCCGACTGGAATTGGACCGTGCTCAACGAGGCCGGCGTGGTGCTCGACTGGTTGTCGCTGCACTTCTACTGGAACGAGCTCAGCTACGAAGGCGCTCTGGCCGGCCCGATGGCGTCAGAAGCCGAGATCTGCGACACCTGGGGGCTCATCGGCGCGGCCAAGCGGCGGCGCAAGCTCAACCATGATCTGCGGATCTGCATCGACGAGTGGGGGGTGTGGCCGGAGCCCTACCTGTCGATGACCAACCAACCCGAGGTGGTCAATCGGCGGATGCGGGCCGAAGTCGGACCGCCGGTGCATACCGAGCCCGTTCCCATGATCGAATACCACTTCGATCTCAAGGACGCCCTGGCCCACGCCACCTGGCTGCATGTGATTTGGCGCCACCCCGACAAGGTGTCGCTGGCCACCCAGGCCCAGATGGTGAACGTGCTGGGCCCGATCCTCACCACCACCGAAGGCGTTGTGCGCCAAACCACGTTCCACCCTCTGGCGGTGGCCCGTCGTTGTGCCCAGGGCACCGGCTTGGATGTCGAGGTGATCACCGTCGCCGGAATCGACGCGGACAATGCACCAGGGGGCGGGCTATCGGCACTGGACGCGGCAGGCACCTTCGACCCCGACTCCGGCCAAATGCACCTATCGCTGGTCAACCGCCTGCCCGACGACGAACTGCTGGTGGACCTCAACGGCATCGGTGGACCGGCTCAGCGCATCACCCTGTGGGCCGACGACCCGGCCGCGGCCAACACCCCCGAAAACTCCGATCGGGTGACACCGACCGAAGACCAAGTCGATATCGACGGGCCCCTAGTGATGCCGCCCCACAGCCACGTCACCCTGGTGTTCCCCGGTTCACAATGAGCAGCCAATTCACCCCCCACCCCTGGAATCAGGACTTCGCCTGGCAACCGGCCACCTCGACCCCCGCGGCCCTCACCCCCGAACAGACCGAGGAGTTCAACCGCCAAGGTTTCTTTGTCATGGAAGACCTGCTCGACGCCGACACCATTGCCGCAGTCACAGACGAGATCGACGCCATCGAAGCCGAGACTGAGGCCGGCCTTCGCCAAATCGAGGGCGAGCGGCTGATGATCGCCGAGGCTGGGGCCATCACCTTCACCCCCCACCTAGTGGCCCGGTCGAACATCCTGCGCCAGTTGGCCGCTGACCCGCGCATCGGCGCGGTGTGCCTCGACCTCGTCGGCCCCGACGTGAACCTGTACTGGGACCAGGCGGTGTACAAGAAGCCTGAGAAGCCCCGTCGGTTCCCCTGGCACCAGGACAACGGCTACACCTTCATCGAGCCCCAGCAGTACCTCACGGTGTGGCTGGCCCTCAACGACGCCACCGTCGAAAACGGATGCCCGTGGGTGGCCCCCGGGGTCCACCTCCACGGAACACTGGCCCACACCTATGTGGATCCCCTGGGCTTTGAGTGCTTCGAGCGGTGCGAGAACCCGGTGGCCGCCCCGGTGTCTGCCGGGGGAGCGGTTGTGTTCTCGTCGCTCACCCCGCACCTGACCGGCCCCAATACCACCGACAGGGTGCGCAAGGCCTACATCCTCCAGTACGCCCCCGCCGGAGCCGAATTGCTCACCGGCGATCCGACTCAGGGACCACCCACCGGTCGGGTGCCCTGCGACGCCCCCGAGCGCCAGTACGCGGTGACCCGTTCGGGGAGACCGAAAAGACCAAATCGAATATAGTCCCCTAGCCGGTCGGGCGGTCTGGGCTGATCCGATTTCGGCACCCGCGAGGGGCACAGAAGGGGATCGTCATGAAGACCAAGAAGATGCGCTGGCTGATCGGGGTGCTGGTGGCTCTGGCCATGGTTGCGGCGTCATGCGGTGGCAACGACGACGATGCCGAGGCCCCCGCCACCGAGGCCCCCGCCACCGAGGCCCCTGTCGCGGCCGAGCCGGAACCAGAACCAGAAGCGCCCGAACCCGAGACAGAAGAGGCCGCTCCCGCTGAGCCCGCGCCCGTGCTGGAAGATGCTCCCGAAGAGGAAGAGCCCGAGTTCCAACCGGCCCCCACTGAGGAGCCGGAGCCGGAGATTCCCCTCACCGCCACGTGGCGGGGCGTGACCGCAGATACCATCACCATCGGCGTCACCTATCTCGACTTCGAGCAACTCGTGGAACTGGGCTTCTCGCCAGCCACCTGGGGCGACCAAGAGCTGGTGATCCAATTGCTGGTGGACGACATCAACCAGCGGGGCGGCATCAACGGCCGCCGGTTGGAAGTCATCATGGACAAGTACAGCCCCATCGGTTCAACTGAGGCCGAGGCCGCCTGCCTCCGCATCACCGAGGACAACGAGGTGTTCGCGGTGCTATTCGGATTCCTCGGCCCCGCCGAGGTGGCCAACACATGTATCGTCGACCAACAGGAGACAATTCTGGTCGGCGGGACCATTACCGAGGAGCGTCTGGCCGTGGCCCGGGCCCCTTGGGTCAACGAGCGGGTGACGCGCGAGGTCAGTACCGGTGCCCTCTTCACTCTGCTTGATGCGGAGGGGATGCTTGAGGGAAGGTCGGTCGCGGTAGTGGCCGATCTTCCTGCGGCCCCGCAACTCGAGGACGTTGCCAACCTGCTTCGAGGTCGGGGAGTCGAGCCCGCGCTCGAGATCGCCACCTCCTCCCAGGTGGCCGATCTCATCGCCCAGAACCAGGAGTGGGCCGCATTGTCCGAACGCATCAGGTCGGCTGGTGCCGACACCCTTCTGCTCGTCGGCAACGCCTCGGCCGGCATTGAGAATGCCAGGCTCAACGGCCTCGAGGTGGATATCTGGGCCACCGACGCCTCCGGGCTGGGCAGCAACATCGGCAACAACGTCAACCCTGAGTCGGCCCGGGGTGTGATCACCGTGGGGGCCATGACCAATGCCCAGATATTCGAGACTGATCCCCGGTTCAAGGAATGCCTGGATGTGTTCAATGCCAAGCATCCCGATATCGAGATCAAGCACCCCGACACCCTCGAAGAGGGCGAGCCGCTTTGGTTTGCCGCCCTGTCCGCCCACTGCCGGTTCTTCCAACTCTTCGAGTTGCTGGTCACCGCGGCCGGGCCCAACCTGACCCACGAGACCTTCGCCGAGGCCATTGCCAACATCGGGGAGTTCTCGATTGCCGGCCAGCCCTATGCATCGCTGGGACCGGACAAGCTCTCCAGCAACGACTCCTTCCAACTCCTAGAACAAGACCCCGATCTGGGCTCACGAGGCCAGCTGGTACCCATTGGCCCGATGCGGGACGCCACCCCGTAGGCGGGCCAATTTCGGACTGACCGAATTCACATATCGGGGGATACGGTTGCGGCCATGAGCGACGCTGCAACCACATCCCACCCGCTGGCCGAAGCCTTCACTTCAGGACGCTCCGCGCTGGGTGCCTGGGCGGGCCTGCCCACGGCGATGAGCTGCGAGATCATGTCCCGGGCCGGCTTCGATTACGTGTGCATCGACATGCAGCACGGCTTTGCCGACTACTCCGACGCACTGGCGATGCTGGTCGCCATCGACCTGGGCACCGCCACCCCGGTGGTGCGGGTGCCGTGGAACGAGCAGGGCATCATCGGTCGGGTGCTCGACGCCGGGGCGCTGGGCGTCATCATACCCATGGTCAACAGCCGGGAAGAGGCCGAGGCCGCGGTGCGGTCGTGCCGCTACGCCCCCGAGGGATCCCGCAGCTTCGGCCCCACCCGGGTGGCGCTGCGCGACGGCCCCGGCTACTTCGCCGGGGCCAACCAAGCGGTGAAGTGCATCCCCATGGTTGAGACGGTGGCTGCCCTGGAGAACCTGGACGACATTGTGTCCACCCCAGGAGTCGACGCGGTGTACGTCGGCCCCGCCGACCTGTCGGTGAGCCTGGGCCTGCCCCCCGGCAACAACGACGGCGAAGCGTCGTTTGACGATGCCCTGGCCGCCATCGTGGCCGCCTGTCAGAACCACGGCGTTATCCCCGGCATCCACTCCACCCCCACGCTCACCCCCACCCGAGTCGCCCAAGGCTTCCGCCTCGTCACCGTCACCGCCGACAACGCCGCCCTCTCCGCCGGCATCACCACCCACCGCCAATCCGTCCTCGACACCCTCAGCGGCACCACCGACGCCGACGGCGATGCTGGCGGCGAGTCCCTCTACTGAGCACCTCTACGACAGCATCGCTCAGCTCATAAGCCGCTACCACCTGCCGAGCCGGGTCACAGGAGCTCTCGCTGATCTAGCGGTAGCGGCGGATGATGGCGGTGGTGTCTAGGCGGTTTTCGCCGGCGGCGGCGGTTGCTTGGGTGTAGCGCTGGCAGAGCTCGACGAGGGGGATGGGGGCGCTGAGCTCGGCGGCGGCGTCGGCCACTAGGCCCAGGTCTTTGATCATCCAGTCGATGGCGAAGCCGAAGTCGAACTCGTCGGCCACCATGGTGTGGCCCCGATTTTGCAGATACCACGAACCGGCCGCCCCTTTGGTGACCGCGGCTAGCACCTTCTCCATGTCGAGGCCAGCCCGTTCGCCGAAGGCCAGCGCCTCGGCTGCGCCCTGCACGGCGCCAGCGCACAAAATTTGGTTGACCATCTTGGTGAGCTGGCCGCTGCCGGCTGGTCCCATGAGGGTTACAGCTGAGGAGTAGGCGTCCATCACCGGTTTCGCGGCATCAAAGTGGCCGGGCTCGCCGCCGCACATCACGGTCAGCACGCCATTCTCGGCCCCAGCTTGTCCTCCGGAGATGGGGGCGTCCAGCCAGCCGATCGCCCGCTCGGCGCACACACCAGCCATCTCTCGGGCCACTTCGGCCGATGCGGTGGTGTGGTCCACCAGCACCGATCCGGCGGCCATCGTGGTCAGGGCGCCGTCGTCGCCCAGCACCACTGCCCGCAGGTCGTCGTCGGCCCCCACGCAGGTGAACACGAACTCGGCTCCGTCGGCTGCCTCCGAAGGGGTAGCGGTCACCACCCCTTCGTGCTGCTCTCCCCAGCGCTCGGCCACTGCGGCCGTCCGGTTGAACACCCGCACCTCATGGCCGGCGGCCGCCAAGTGCCCGGCCATGGGGAAGCCCATGTTGCCCAGTCCGATGAATGCACAAATGCTCACATCGGCCACGATACCCGTCCCATTGCCCAGCCCCTCCCCCCGGCGATGGGCGGCTGCAACAGCCTTCCCATAGCATCGGAGGCAATGAGCGACAACGGATTCGACGTATTCTCCGCCGACTCGCATGTGATCGAGCCCCACGACTTGTGGCAGATCTACACGGTGGAGGCGTTTCGGGATCGGGCCCCCCGCCTGGTACACGAGGAGACCACCGACCGGCTGGTGTGCGACCAGGCTCGGCTCCCCCCGATCGGGCTGCTGGCCGGGTGTATGCGCACCGACGACAACGTGAGGGCCAAGGGCCGCTGGGACGAGGACGTGCCCGACGTGGGCTGGGACCCCGAGGTCCGCATGGAGGCCCTGCGTACCGACGGGGTGACCGGCGAGGTGCTGTACCCCACCATCGCCATGCAGATGTACCCCATCCAAGACGTGGAGTTTCAGTGGGCCCTGTTCGAGGCTTACAACACCTGGGTCGGCGAGTTCGTGAGCCAGATCCCCGACACCTTCGTGGGCATCGCCCTCTTGTCGCCGGTGGACTTGGAGCGGGCCGCCAAGGAGATCAAGCGCTGCCGGGAAATGGGGCTCAAAGGGGTAATGATCCCAGTGGTCAGCGGCGAGGACAACCCCTACCAGGATCCAGCGTTCGACCCGCTGTGGGCCGCGGCGGTGGAGCACTCCATGCCGGTGAACCTGCACGCCGCCACCACCCGCGACCCCAAGAAGGCCTGGGACCAAGGCACGTCCACCCGCTCGGTGCTGCAAACGGTGGACATCCAGGAGGTGGTGCTCGACCTCATCTTCGGCGGGGTGTTCGACCGCTTCCCCGATCTCAAGATCGTATCGGCCGAGAACGACGTGGGCTGGGCCGGCAACCTGCTGGAGCGGGCCGACTACTGGTTCCATCGCCATTCCCAGCTCCTCAAGGACATGAATTGCGAGCAGGAGCCGTCGCACTACTGGCGCAAGAACTTCCGGGTGACGTTCATGCGGGACCTCACCGGCGTGGCCGCCCGCGACATCATCGGCACCGAGACCATGATGTGGGGCAACGACTTCCCCCACCACGTGTCCACTTGGCCCCACAGCCAAGCGGTGATCGCCGAGCACTTCGCCGACGCCCCTGATGATGTGCGCCACGCCATCGTGTCGGGCAACGTCCGCCGGCTCTACGACATCCAGGTATAGGAGGAAAAGGCCCATGACCAAGACCTGGACCGAAGACCATCCCGCCTTCCAGGTGGCCGCTTCCCGGCGCATCCTGGCCCGGGAGGGATGCGAGAGCCGGGTGGCGGGCCACGTGTCGGTGCGCGACGCCGAGCGCGCCGACGCCTTCTGGGTGTCGCCGTTCGGCTACTTCAGCGAGACGCTGCCCAGCGACGTGAACTGCTACGACATGGAGCTCAACCTGCTCGACGGCGACACTCCGGCCTCGCCTGCGGTGCGGTTCCACGCCGGGTTCTACGAGGCCCGCCCCGACGCCAACTCGGTGATCCACACCCACTCCCACTACGTGGAGGTGCTGTCGACCACCGGCAAAGACATCGGGCTGTACTCGGCCGACGCCTGCCTGTTCTACCAAGAGCAGGCCCACTACGCCGACAACGGCATCGACAACCCGGTGGACGGCCCCCGCATGGCCGAGGCGCTGGGCCAGCGGTCGGTGGTGCTCATCGGCAACCACGGCGCCTGCTTTGTGTGCCCCTCGCTGGAGGAGGCCACCATCAAGGCCATCGCCTATGAGACCTCGGCCCGGGCCCACTACGAGGCCCAGGTGGTGGGCGGCCACGAGATGCCCGAGGCCGAAGCGGCTCGGGCCAAGAAGGCGTACCACAAGTACTTCATCCCCATGATGTGGGAGGCCAACTACCGCCGCCTGCGCAAAACCGACGCCGACCTGTTCGAGACGCTCGCGGGCTAGATGGCCCCCGAGCCCGAAACCCACCCCATGACCCCTCACCCAATTGAGAGCATCGGGGTGGTCGACCTCATGCTGGGGGTGCCGTCTGACCGCGACGCCTGGTACGCCAACTTCCAGGGGCTGCTGAAAGACACCGAGAGCCGCAGCTTCGGCCACGGCGCGGCGTACATGTTCAAAGACCTGCCCCAGGTGGACGGCACGGTCGATTTCATCGCCTACCTGCTGGCCGAGATGGACCGCTGCGGCATCGACAAGGGGTTGTTGCCGGTGAACTTCGGCGACACCTGGGGCACCCGAGGGGTGGCCGAGCATCCCGACCGCCTCTACGGCAGCTATCTGGTGGACCCCAACCAGGGCGTGCAAGCGGTGCGGGACCTGCGCCGGGCCGTGGACGAACTGGGGGTGATCGCCGCGGCCTGCTTCCCCACCGGACTTCACCCCCAGGTCGACATCAACGAACCGCTGATGTACCCGATCTACGCGGCGTGCTGCGAGCTGGAGATCCCCATGTGCATCAACGCTGGGGTGCCCGGGCCGCGGTTCCCGTTCAACCCCCAGCACGTCGAGCACCTCGACCAGGTGTGCTACGACTTCCCCGAGCTGGTACTGGTCACCCGCCACGGTTCCGAGCCGTGGGAAGACCTCATGGTCAAGCTCATGCTGAAGTGGCCGGGCCTGCACTACTCCACCTCGGCGTTCGCCCCCAAGCACTACCCGAAGGCCATCATCAACTACGCCAACACCCGGGGCGCCGACAAGGTGATGTACGCCGGCTACTTCCCCTCAGGGCTCTCGCTGGAGCGGATCATGACCGAGATGCGCGACGTGGGATTTCGCGACCACGTCTGGCCCAAATTCCTGCGGGACAACGCCCTGCGGGTGTTCAATATGGCATGAGCATGATTGAGCACATCTTCCGCCGACGGGACCTGGGAATCATCGACTCCCTGATCGGGGCCGGCATGCTGGCTGTCGCCGTCTTCATGTGGGCTGAGCGATCGGTCGAAGTAGGCGCCAACGCCGAGGGGCCAGACAACTGGAAGTGGCAGCTCTGGCAGATGGGCTCCGTCGTGCTGGCCATCGTGGGCGTGTGGCTGATGTGGCGCAACACCAGCAAGGTGCCGTGGGTGCGCACGGTGTGCCTGACGGCCTTGGCCGTGGCCTACCTGCTCAACAACTACACCGACATCTTCAAGTACAGCGGCAATATCTGGAACACCGTCAATCCGCTGTTCATCGCCTGCGCCACCGTGGCCATCTGCACCGGCTGGCGCCGGGTTATGGCCCAGCGCCAGGGCATGGAACCGGCCAACCCGTTCGTCTTCATCGCTGCGGTCATTGCCACGGGGATGGCCGTGGCGGTATTCGTCAATGCCTACTTCACCAACGACAGCGGCGCGTGGAACGTCCTCGATCCGCTGATCATCCTGTCCCTATTGGTCTGGGCCTCGGCCGCCCGCCGCACCAATGTGGGCGACGCCATCTGAGCATCGCCTTCAAAGCAAGCAACCACCTCTAACCTCAGTTTCTCCCGGGAATTGCCCTGCGGGTGATAAAACGTTTCATGGGCAAAATCGAGCAGATCTTCCGACGGCGCGATCTGGGGGCATTGGACGCCATTGTCGGGATGGCCATCTTGGCCACCTCGGTGTTCATGTGGGCTGAGCGGTCGAAGGCGGTCGACCCTGATGTCGAAACGGCCGACAGCTGGGCCTGGCAGCTCTGGCAAATCGGGCCCCTCGTGTTCTCCCTGGTTGGCGTGTGGCTGCTGTGGGCCAACACCCGTCGTGTGCCCTGGGTCCGTACCCTGTTCCTGTCGCTGATCGCGTTGGCGATTCTGATCAACCGGTACACCGATGGCTTCGGCGATCACGTCTTCAACGTCTGGTACACCGTCGACCCGCTGTTCGTCGCCTGCGCCACCGTGGCTGCGCACACCGGGTGGTGCCGGGTTCTAGCCCAGCGGAAAGACACAGGATCGATCAACCTCTCCTCCTTGTGCGCAGCCGAAATGGCTGCGGGGCTGGGCATCGCGGTGCTCATCTGCAACTTCTTCTTCTTCACCAACGCAACCGTGTGGCAGATCCTCGATCCGCTGATGCTGCTGGCCCTATTGATCTGGGCCATCGGCGCCCGCCGCACCAATATGGGCGGCGCCGTTTGATTGTTGTCGCGTATCAAGACAAATAAATGATCTTCAAAATCGACACAGGAAGCCCGTCCAGAACAGGTGCTTCTTATCAACTTGACACGCACCGTCTGCTTTTTTTGGACTCCTGACCAGGGGTTTTATGCCAGATTGTCAAGTTTTGACAATCTTTTGCCCAAATTACAAACAAATGGACATTTGGATAAAAGATAGTGATATCTTTGTTGGGTGCCCAGGCCGCTACGCCTAGACGACATACCTGACACTCTGCCTATTGAGGAGTTCTGGCGCTTATTCGGCAGAATCGAGCACGCCAGTCTGGACTTCAAACGCGGGGTAGGCAATAGCGTGCTTGATGCAATTCCAGCAATGGCCATGACCTCCGGTGGACTGATCGTTCATGGCGTGGATAAGGATCTGAACATCACTGGCTGCCCTCTCAGCCAAAGGACTCAAGATCGGATTACCCGATTCGCCAACGAATGTGATGTGCCTGTTGAGGTTAGGGCTATCTCCGTTGGAGACATTGAGCTCACCGTCACTGAGGTGCCCGAGATTACTGGTCGAATCGTCACGACCCCAGACGGTCGCCTCCTTCGTCGCGTTGGCGGCGACTCGCAGCCGCTACGTAACGACGCATTTTCTCGATTCGTCATGGCCCATAGCGGCCACTCAGCCGAGGAAGCTGCTCTAGACGATTTTGAACCAGATGACTTTGACCTGCAAATGGTCAACAAAGCGCTAATCGCAGATGGCAAGAGGTCTACTCGTCGATCCGAAACCTCTCAGGCGCTCGTCGATCTCGAAGTCGCTTTGCCTGGTTCATCCTCGCAGAAAGCTGTGGCCTTGCAGGCCGCCGCGGTGCTATTCGCCAAGGACCCAGCCCGACATGTCGGAGGAGCAAGGGTACAGCTTGTCCGACGCAGTGGGGTTGGGCCTGGTCCCGGACCGTCCAAAGCCAGGAAAGAGATCTCTGGACCTCTGATTGCCGTTGTCGGCCAATGTCTAGGTTTCATAGCAGGCCACACTCAGCAGTACGAGGCTGTAACCGGCGTCTTCAGAGAGGCTGTCCCCGAATACCCCGTCGAAGCCCTGAGAGAGGCCATTGTCAATGCGCTGGCTCACCGAGACTATGGCTTGGTTGGATCTACTGTCGACGTAACCATCTGGGATGACCGGGTCGAAATCAAGAGCCCAGGGCCACTACCTGGCCACATCACTGTTGACAACATGCGAGATGATCACTTCAGCCGAAACCATCGGATAATGAAGATACTCAAGACAATGGAAGTGGTGGAGGAGTATGGCGAGGGCATCAATCGAATGTTCCAGGAAATGGAATCACGGCTGCTCGGACCCCCGATATTCGAAGCGACCCCAAGTTCGGTCACTGTCACGTTGCGCAACCATTCATTGGTCAGTGTTGAAGACCAAGTGTGGCTGAGGTTCTTTACTGACCATCAGATCACATTTGAAGAGCGTCGAGCTTTGGTTGCCGCTCATCATGAGGGCTCGGTCACTCCTAGGCGCTTGCGTGAATTGATGCCTGAAGTGGACATAACAGCACTCTTGGCCGGGGCCACCGCGAAGGGACTCTTGATCCGCGAAGGGACCCGGGGAGGCTCTCGATATGCACTCTCAGCTGAAGTTCTAATGCGAGCTGGCAGTGCGGGAATCTTGGCTCGCAACCGTCAACAACAAACTCTGCTTGACGAGATCAACCGTCTAGGGAGCATTTCTACGGCAGAGGCTGCCGATCTGTTGGGCGAAGATTCTCGAATTGTTCGCAATTTGTTGAATGACCTCGTTCAAACAGGCCTCGCCCGGGCTGAGGGGCAGACAAGGGGCAGACGGTATTTCCCGGCTGACTGACCGGAGGGTGCTCAGGCAGAAATAGAGTGGCGTGTTTCCTTAAGAGGACTGAGAAGGGAGAGCGACCATGCCCGAGGTAGACGGCTACGTCCATGGAGACTTCAGCTGGGTTGACTTGTGTACCGAGGAGCCTGACAAGGCCAAGGCGTTCTATTCGTCGCTCTTCGGGCTGACCTTTCGCGATGAGCACGACGGATCGCAGGTGGTCTACACCCTGGGGCTGAAGGACGAAAGGCCGGTGCTGGGGCTGCTGGAAAAGCCCCAGGAGATGTGCGAGATGGGGATCCCCAACGTGTGGGAGACCTACATCTCGGTGGACAACGCTGATGAGGCCCTAGCCAAGGTTGCCCCCGCGGGGGGCACGCCGATGGGACCGGTGATGGAGCCGGCGGGTGCGGGGAGAATGGTGGTGGTGGCCGACCCCACCGGCGCCGTGGTGATGCTGTGGGAGGCGATCGGCCAAGATGGCGCCGAGCTCAAGAGCGAGCACGGCACGCTGTGCTGGAACCAGCTCCTCACTTCTGATGTGGACAAGGCCCTGGCGTTCTACTCCGAGATGCTGGGCTGGACCCCGGTGCCCCTCGATATGGACGGTTCGGTGGGCATCAGGCACAACGGCGAGATGATCGCCAGCGCCGGCCCGCTGCCCGCGCCGCTAATTCCCGCCCATTGGGCGGTGTACTTCGCAGTGGACGACTGCGACGCCACCGCGGCCCAGTGCCAAGAGCTGGGAGGCCATGTGGTTGTGCCGCCCATGGACACTCCGCCGGGGCGAATGGCGCAGCTTGTGGACGACGCCGGCGCCATGTTCTGGGTCATCACCCTCAACCCCGACTTCTCGATGGATTGAGGAGAAACCGATGAGCCAGGAGACCGCACGACCTGAGCCCTACCAGGGGTGGGAGGGGCGAGCAGGGCGCACGGTGGCGGGGTCAGACCCGTGGTGGCCCGAGGCGGTGCGGGCACCAGAAGGGGCGCCCAACATCGTGGTGGTGCTGTTGGACGATCTGGGCTTCGCCGACTTGGGGTGCTACGGCTCGGAGATCGACACCCCCCACATCGACCAGATGGCGGCCGAAGGGCTGCGCTACCTGAACTTCCACGTCAATCCCATGTGCTCGCCCACCCGGGCGTCGCTGCTCACCGGGCTCAACCACCACGACGTGGGGGTGGGCCACGTGTGCCACTCCGACCCCGGCTATCCCGGCTACACCGCCGAGCTCACCGAGCACTGCGCCACGGTGGCTGAGATACTGCGGGCGGGGGGCTACGCCACCTTCATGGTGGGCAAGTGGCACCTGTGCAAAGACTCCAACCTGGTGGGCCCCCGGCACTCGTGGCCGCTCCAGCGGGGCTTCGACCACTACTACGGTTTCCTCGACGGGTTCACCAACTTCCACCACCCCCACCGGCTGATCCGCGACAACAGCGTGGTTCGCACCGACCAGTACCCCGACGACTACTACTTCACCGACGACATCACCAACGAGGCCATCGGGATGGTGCGCGAGCAGAAGGCGGCCCGGCCCGACCAGCCGTTCTTCCTGTACCTGTCGCACGGGGCGGTCCACGCTCCACTCCAGGCCAAGCAGGCCGACATCGAGAAGTACCGGGGGGCCTACGACGCCGGCTGGGACGAGATCCGCCAGCGCCGCTTCGACCGCCAGATCGAGCTGGGCATCTTCGACGCTGATACAACGCTGCCGCCCCGCAATTCCGAGGAACGCAACGACGTCCCGCCCTGGGACGAGCTGTCCACCACCCAAAAAGAGGTGTTCGCCCGCTACATGGAGGTGTTCGCCGCCATGGTGGACAACGTCGACCAGAACTTCGGGCGGCTGCGAGCCGCGCTCGAGGAGCTGGGCGAGTGGGACAACACGCTGGTGCTGTTCACCTCCGACAACGGGGCGTCCCGGGAGGGCGAGGACACCGGCTGTGCCCAGTACTTCGAGGTTCTGTCGCCCACCCAGGGCGACATCGACGACGACCACGCCCGCCTCGATCTATTGGGCGGGCCCCAGACCCTGGCCCACTATCCCCGGGGCTGGGCCATGGCCGGCAACACGCCCTTCCGGCTGTACAAGATCAACACCCACGCCGGCGGGCACCAGGTAGCCATGATCTCGTCGTGGCCGGAGCGGATTGCCGACCCCGGCGGCTTCCGCCGCCAGTACCTGCACATCACCGACATGCTGCCCACCGTGCTCGACATCGTGGGCCTAAACGCCCCTACCGAACGCAACGGCCAGCCGCTCAAGGGCCCGCTGGTGGGGGCCAGCTTCGCCCCCACGCTCGCCGACGCCGAGGCCGCCGAGCACCACACCGAGCAGTACTACGAGCAGATCGGCCACCGGGGCTTCTACCGCGACGGCTGGGAGGCGGTCACCCTGCACCTGCCGATGACCCCGTTCGGCGACCACGAGTGGGAGGTGTACAACCTCAACGACGACCCCACCGAGACGGTGGACCTATCGGAGGCCGAGCCTGGCAAACGCCAAGAGCTGATCGACGCCTGGGAACAGGCCGCCCACCGCTACCAGGTGTACCCGCTGGACGAGGGATCGATGCTCAAGTACGTGCAGCGGCCGCCTTCGGAGGAGGTGTACGAGACGTCGGTGCGGGTCGTGCCGGGCACCGACACCCTGGAGCGCTATCGGAGCATGAAGATGATCCAGGCCCGGTCGTTCACCGTGGACATCGAGTTCGACTTTGCCGCAGGCGACCAGGGCATGCTGGTGGCCCACGGCGACCAGGGCGGCGGCTACGCCTGCTACATGGAGGGTGGCGAAGTGGTCTACATCCACAACGGCTACGGCCACATGCGGCACCTGAACGGCGGCCCACTGGCCGAGGGGCAGCGCTCGGTGCGGCTCGACTTCACCATCACCGACGGCTTCGCCTGGGATCTGCGGGTGCTGGTGGACGGCACCGAGACCGCCGCCGGCGAAAACTTCACCGGCATGTGGACCATGGCCCCCTTCGAGGGCATCGACGTGGGCATCGACCGCCGCTCCCCCGTCTCATGGGACGTCTATGAGCGCCACGGCCCCTTCCCCTACTCCAACACCATCGACTCGGTCACCTACACCCCCGGCGAACAAGGCCGCATGGCCGCCATCCACACCACCCAAATCCTCCAACAAATGGGCGCCCGCTTCGAGTAGCCCTCCTCAGTCCCAGCGGGGGCGGGGGGATTGAGGGAGCCAGGTGTCGGGCTGTTGGGCGATGAGGTAGTTGTAGTCCCAGTATTCGCGCCAGTGGGCGATCTTGCCGTCGCGGATCTGGAGGCGGCACAGCACGGGGAGGCTGGCCACGGTGCCGTCGGAGTGGTGCCACACCTCGACTCGCTCCACCACCACGTTGGCGCCGCTCACCCAGATGTCGGACACGCCGAGCTCGAAGCGATCCAGCGCGCTCAGACCCACTTCCAGCTTGCCGATGATCCCGTCGTGGCCCACGGTGCCGCCGGAGTCGGTCTCGAACGGCATGTCCTGGTACACGCCGTCCTCGGTGAACAGCTCGGCCACCGCGGGCCAATCCATGGCCTCCAGGGCGGCGAACAGGGCCTCGGCCAGCGCTCGGTTCTCAGCTTCGCTCATGGGTGCCTCACTCGGAAATGGACGGGGAATTGACTGGCTATGGCAGGGCTCACTCGGGCTCGGGCATGCCCAGGTACTGGGCCAGCATCTGGGTGGAGGGGTTGACCCGCTCGTATTGGGCGCCGAAATCGGCGGGGAAGGCGCCGTACTTCACCTGCATGTTCACGATGGCCACCATGATGATGCAAAAGCGCAAGCAGCCCCAGGCCTCGAAGTAGTCGACATGCTCGGCTTTGCGGCCCATGGCCTGTTCCCAGCGGGCGATGGTGCCGTCGCGGTCGGCGAAGCCGGGCAGCCAGTCGATGTCGGCGCCCTCGCTCAAGAACCGGTTCATATACAAGAACCACCCCAGGTCCACCTCGCCGGGCCC